>JAATVK010000201.1 GCA_014523485.1 Nitrososphaerales archaeon TH5894 | reverse complement strand
TGGCAACGATGATAATGACGGTGGCGGCGGCGGCGCTGACGGTGATGGTAACGGCGGCGGCGGCGGCTGCGATGACGGTGATGGTAACGGCGGCGGCGGCGGCGGCGATGACGGTGATGGTAACGGCGGCGGCGGTTAATTAATCGCCAATACTATTTCTTTTAATTTTTATTCTTAACTTTTTTGATAAAATTTATTTCCACTTATACTTATGGACACTAAACTACTTTTAAAATCTAAAATAAATATCAAAAGATGATTGTTTTCATATTTTGTCTTTTTTGATTGTTTTTGTTGGATTTTAATCCATTATTATAAGTTACTGTTAAACGATCATATTAATTCCATGATAAAATAATTTATAATTTTATTATTTTAAAAACTTGCAAATTTATTAAATTAAAACGTCAAAAAGCTTGATAAAGGGCTAATTTAAATTGAGACCTACACTTTGTTCTAACTCTACCCTATTCCTTAAAGTAAAGTAATCCTCCTGCCTTTACTATTTTTGAGATTATTTCTGGAAAGGGTTTGATGTTAAATTTTTCACTGGATGTTATATTAATGATAGTATTAGTATTAAGATCAATTTCTATCTCATCTTTATCTGATATTTTTTCAATAAGAGCAGGATCTATTTCTATAGGTAATAGATAACCTCCATCTACTGCATTTCTATAAAAAATTCTGGCAAAGGAAGGAGAAAGTATTGCCCTGATACCTACTTGATGTAATGCTATAGGAGCATGCTCTCGGCTTGATCCACAACCAAAATTCTTACCAGTCAATAAAAAATCTCCTTCACATATTTTTTCGGAAAAATTAGGATCTAGTCCTTCCATTGCATGTTTTCCCAATTCTTTATGATCGTGTATTTTTAGATAAGGTCCTGGGATTATTACGTCTGTATCTATATTATCTCTATTGTATTTGTGAATTTTTCCCTTAAGTCTATTCATTACATTTCATTCCTTGGGTCGGTTATTTTTCCATTTACAGCTGCTGCGGCAACTACTAAAGGCGATGCTAAATATGTTTGTGATTCAACATGTCCCATTCTACCAGGGAAATTTCTGTTAGTAGTACTTATACAAATTTCATCTTTTGCAAGTACACCCATGTGTGCACCGCAACAAGCCCCACAAGTAGGAGGACCAACTACAACACCTGCTTCCAAAAATATAGTTACCAATCCTTCTTTTATTGCTTTTAGGTAGATCGACTGAGCAGCAGGTAAAACTTCTGTTCTAATTTTAACGTGTTTTCCTTTAAGGATCTTAGCTGCCATCCTTAAATCTTCTAATTTAGCCCCTGTACAAGATCCGATATAGGCTTTATCTATTGCTCTACCCTCTATATCACCTACAGCACATGTGTTTTCAGGTGAAAATGGCTTAGCTATAACAGGTTCCAGGTTTTCAGTATCGTACGTAAATGTATCACTATATATTGCATCGAAATCTCCTTTTACGGGAAGAAATTCCTTATCAGTACGTGTCCTAAGATAGTCAAATGTAATCTCATCAGGCTCTATAATTCCGTTTTTAGCTCCTGCTTCCGTACTCATATTAGTAAGTGTTAATCTTTCTTCCATAGACATTTTATCTACTGCTTCTCCAGTAAATTGCATAGCCTTATAATTAGCACCATCGGTACCGATATCACCTATTATCTTCAATATTATATCTTTAGCCATTATGTATTCAGGTTTATCGCCATTTATTTTGAAAAGGATTGTTTCAGGTACTTTAAACCATATTTTTCCATTCATTAGTACATATGCGATATCTGTATGACCTAATCCGACAGCAAGGGAACCCATTGCACCTGTAGTATTTGTATGAGAGTCACCACCGACGTAAAGCTCCCCAGGTAAAACCAATCCTTCTTCATGAGATAAAGTATGACAAATTCCATACTGACCTAAACCATATTTAAAATGTTTTTTTATATTGTATTTCTTAGTCCAATTAGTTAATAAGGTAATATTATTTGCTGAAATCCTATCAGAGGCAGGAACAAAATGGTCTTCGCTTATCCATACTCGATCAGGGTCCCAGATGTGATCAAGTATTATACCCTTTTTTTCCCATTCAGAAAAAACTTTAATTACACCAGGACCAGATACATCATGAACCATAACTTTATCTATAGTAGCTATGACTACATCATCTGGTTGAACGCTTTTTTTATCAGAGGCTCTAGCTAAAATTTTTTCGGTAATGGTCATTCCCATTTCTTTATACTAAATAAAGTTACCAATTCGCGAATAAAAACCTTCTAAAAAGCTAATAACTCTTTACTCTGGTAGAGTAATATTGATAATTGTAAAAGGGATTAAAATTAAAACTAAAAAAAAAATGTTTAATCTGTTTGAAACTCTTATATCCGCAAAGTATGAGTTTAAAGATGGGGACATTCTTGTTTTATCAAGTAAATTCGTTTCTATGAGTGAAGGATCGATAGTAGATCTTCGGAAAATTAGACCTAGCTCCAAAGCCAAAAATCTTGCTAAAAATTATCAGATGAATCCAAGTTTTGTCGAAGTGGTAATTAGAGAATCTGACGTTATATTTGGAGGGTTACCTGGATTCTTATTAACAATAAAAAATGGTATTTTAGCCCCAAACGCAGGCATTGATAAATCCAATATACCTTCGAATTATGTTATATGTCTTCCCATAGATCCATTCATATCTGCTGAAAATCTACGAATGGAATTTCTTATAAGATCAGGCATAAAGGTTGGAATAGTTATTTCAGATAGCAGATTAATGCCTACACGGATTGGTACTACTGGGGTAGCTATAGGTTGTTCTGGCATAGAACCAGTAGAAGATCAAAGGGGAAAAAAGGATCTTTTTGGACATATTATGAAATTTACACTTAAAGCAACCGCTGATGCTTTAGCAACAATAGGTACCTTTGTAATGGGTGAAAGCAATGAGGCAGTTCCACTAGTGGTAATACGAGGTTCAAATATTTCCTTTACCGATAGAAAGTTATGTTGGAAAGATTTTGCTATTGATTATCAAACAGATCTTTATTTTCGTGGTATCCAAAATTTTGCCATTAAATAATTTTATTTTCATAGCGTTTTAATATAACTATAACATCAAAAATTCAATAACCAAATGTCTGAATTCCTTACGAGATACCCAAAAAAAATGAAGTTTTTAAAAGGATTGCAGGAATCGATAAAGTCTGAAGAACTACAGTTTGATCACCTAAGTCTTTTAGTTAAAATAAAGAAAGATGAAATTATTAGAACGCTTATTTTGGAGGGATTTTCAAAAGTAAAGTTTGAAAATAAGAAACCTGGTCAAATAGGTAATGGATTTTCAAAAAAATTAAAAAAACCTTGGGAAATTCATGTTCGACTCCTGGATATGCAACAGGGATTGATTGCAATTCAAGGCGAAGTAGAAATTTCACGAAGATATATTCAACATATTAGATCAGTCCGCGCTCCAGTAATTTATGAAATTGAATCTATTCTAAAGAAACATAGAATTGAATATAAAATCTGGAATGATAAAGTACGTGATTATATAACTAATATTATTGAAAATCACCACATAATTCTTAATTCTCCAAAATTACCAGCTATGCCTTGGTTATTAATGATAATCTTTGGTTCCATGATTGGTTCTTTACATGGACTAAAACTCTTTGGTATTTTTTAAATAAGAAATTCTTTTATGATCTTCATTTGATAATATTTACAATCAAACAATGGGAATTCCAGAGAAGATCAAAGAAATAGAAGATGAAATTCACAAAACACAAATAAATAAAGCTACGGAATTCCACATTGGAATTTTAAAAGCAAAAATTGCCAAACTTAAACGGGAACTCGAAGAAAATAGGCATGGAAAGACTGTCTCAAGCGGAAAAGGTAGTTTTGGATATGATGTTAGAAAAGAAGGAGATGCCACTGTAGTTCTGATTGGATTTCCAAGTGTTGGAAAATCTACACTTTTAAATTGTTTAACTAATGCTAATTCAAAGATTGCATCGTATCAGTTTACTACACTAACAGCTATTCCAGGTATGATGGAGTACAGGGGAGCAAAAATACAAGTCATCGACTTACCAGGAATCATAAAAGGTGCGGCTTCCGGAAAAGGGATGGGTAAAAAAGTTCTCTCTGTTGCTAGAAATGCCGATTTGGTATTAATTATGGTTGATGTGTTCCAACCAAAACATTTTTCTATATTAGTAAAAGAATTATCGGAGATAGGAATAAAAGTTAACAAAAAGCCCCCTAATGTTCATATACACAAAACTGAAAAAGGAGGGATTTCAGCCAATATTCACCAAGATTCACAAATTTCAGAATCAATGGTTAAAGAAATGTGTAGAATCTATGGAATCCATAATGGTAGAATTACAATCAGAGATCCTAATTTGTCTACCGATGATCTAATTGATGCGTTAGCGGGAAATAGAGTGTATCCTCATTGTCTAATAGTTTTAAATAAAATAGATCTAATAGATGCTAATACATTAAATGGTATGATACCCTTCCTAGGTGAAGACATTGAACCTGTTTCTGCAAATTCGAACCTGAATATTGAAGTACTAAAGGAATCGATTTTTAATAAATTAGAATTCATGAGGATATACATGAGACCGAAAGGCAAAGAAACGGATTATACAGAGCCTTTAATTGTAAGAAAAGGAACGAAGGTTAAAGATATTTGTACTAAATTGCACAGAAGTATGCTCCGTGATTTTAGATTTGCATTAGTTTCTGGAAAAAGTGCAAAATTTGAAGGACAAAAGGTAGGTCTGGATCATGAATTGTTCGATCAAGATGTTTTAACAATTATCAAAAAAATAAATGCTATATGAATACTCTTTAAACTGGGTCCTTTCCATCTATTTTCCCTTTCCCTTCATTCTTCTTTTTTATATTCGTATAAATTAGAATTCCGATTATTCCGGCTATTATTATATAATTTACAGGGGGATTGAGATATTTCAAAACTAATCCAACCTTTGGAACTGTATAGGCTACAGTCCCAATGTAATCTTTTTCCCGAATTGGAAAATCTGTTCCGGGTATTATACCGTCGTTTGCATCACCCTTTGTTACTATGACTTTCTCCGTAAATCTATCACTTATCTCTATAATTCTGTGAACAATAACCCTGTCACCTCCTTGGGGTCTATTAAAAACAATAATATCGCCAACCTTTAAGCTATTAAAGGTATTTCCATCTTTTACTATTAATATGTCTCCGACGTTCAAAACAGGAATCATACTTCCACTAGAGACTACATAAAATGGATTATCTACATTAAATACTACTTTGACAGCAAACCATATCAAAACTACTCCAATAACTATTATAGCGATATCTTTTATAATACTATATTTCTTGTCCTTATTTTCAAGCAATTCTAATTAAATTTCAATTTATTTGTTACATAAACTTTTAGGTTAAATGTTATATATGGCAGCTCAGACAAATGCCTTCATTACATGTGTTATTCAATATTAACTCTGATTCTTCATAGCTGCCTAATTAATAAATCTGATTCTATTTAATTAATATAATAGTCTATTGCCTTTTTTGCATATAGATCTGCGACTGTATTTTTTTCTCTTGGTATAAAGTTGTAAGAAATTTTTTTAAATTTTTTTTCTAAATTATTAATTTCTCTGAAAAGAATTTTCAATTCTTTTCTTCTAATTCTTTCTTTTGATTCCCTCTGTTGAACTACTGTCATACTATCTGTGTGAATCTTAATTTCTCTATCAATTAGTAATGCAAATTGTAGGGCTCTTTTTAGGGCTAGATATTCTGATAATAGATTTGTATGAAATCCTATAAATTCACCATAATTTAATATTAAGAAATTATTTCGGAATATTATTATCCCTATACCAGAAGGTCCAGGATTTCCTCTGGATGCACCATCAATATGGACATTAAGCAAGAGAGAAATAATAATTCAACAACTAATATATTATTTTTCATATGGATTTTAATTGTTTTTACTACTTTTCACTCAAACTCCGAGAATGTTGGTTTGTTTCCATTCAAGGAATTTATTGTCGTCTTTAATTTTTAAATCATGTTTGCTTATGGTTTTATAAATAGAAATAAGTGATATCAAGATGAAAATTATACTATCATATTATTGGATGAAGAACGTGATATGCATTAAATTTTTTAATGTGCTTACATCCCAACATTGAATATCTATTGAGCAACAAAAAAATATACATACAATACGTTAGGCAATTAAGAAATTGTGCTATATTTATAATGTTAATTATTATTAGAATTTAACCAAAATAGAGGGTAGAAAGACTCTAATATTGAATTTTTACGATCCTTATTTACAATGCCCAAACGCCGGTTCAAGCCCACGAAACCTGCCAAAAAAATAGGGAAAAAACAATTATTATTACCACCTGTTATGATAGGCGTAGCAACTCTAGCAGGTATTATCATAATGCAATTATCGCCTCCTCCACAAGTATTGGGTATTTGCTTAAAAGCTCATAATATAGAAACTTTTAATATTTATCCAGTAGTGCAAATTTTTGAAAATGATAAGCAAAAATTCCTTCCTGAAGGCGTAGGAAAGGAAATAAAAGATGGAAAAGAATGCATTCATCTCATTCATACAGATGAAGTTGGGGACAGAATACATATTGAATATATTAGACCTATTAGGCTTACAATAGACGATTTTATGCAGCTCTACTCAGTGGATAATAAAACGATATCGGTAATTAATAACGAAACGGGATCATTAAATAAAGAAATACTCACGTTAGATAATTACGATATCCAATATTCTTATTACTCCGAAAATAATGAATTTACTAAAATTACTAATTCTACATTAATGCCACCTTTCACTAAGGATATGGTAGTAAAAATTGAACTAAAATCCAAAATGTGGAAGTGAGAATGGACTTAAGATCCACATAAAATATAAATAGATAAGTTTAAGTCAACCTTTGATTATTTTTGGGAGAAAAAAAAGCCGTTGTTATAAAGGGAGATGGTACTGGTCCAGAATTGGTAAACTGTATGATAGATGTTTTGAAAGCCTGTAACAGCACCATAGAACTTATACCTGTAGAAGCTGGATCCGAATTTTGGAAAAAAAATAAAACAAATTCATATATCACTGACGAAGTTTGGAAATTATTATCTGAAAGTGATGCTTGTTTTAAAGGTCCGACTACTACCGTTCCCGATCCTGATGCCCCTAGGAGTGTAGCTGTTAGCATAAGACAGAAATTTGCACTTTATGCAAATATTCGACCAATAAAAACATATAAAACTTCACAGTTAAATCTCAATTTCGTATGTGTTAGAGAGGCAACCGAAGGTTTGTATGCTGGAATAGAATTTAAAACCAGTGACGATTCTGCTGTCGCCATTAGAAAAATAACAAGAAAAGGATGTGAAAGGGTAGTTAAAAAGGCATTTCAATTAAGTACGGAATTAGATTTTAAGAAAATATTTGTTATTACTAAAAGAAACATTTTAAAAGAAACCGATGGAATATTTGTATCCGCAGTAGAGAAAATTAAAAAGGACTTTGATACTATAGCAACGGAAGAATACTATATTGATAATGTTACTCAACAATTGGTCAAAAATCCTCAAAGATTCAATAATAGTATATTATTAAGTACTAACTTATTTATGGACATAATATCTGAGTGTGCTTCGGGGCATGTTGGATCAATTGGGAATGTGTATTCTGGAAATTATGGAGATAAATATGCTATGTTCGAGCCTGCTCATGGGAGTGCTCCAAAATATGCAGGTCAGAATAAAGTAAATCCAGTAGCTACTATTTGCTCCGCTGCATGGATGGAAGAATATTTAGGTGAAAAAGATATCTCCAAAGCTATTTTTAAGGCCACAGAAGACGTGATCAATGAGAATAAGTATGTTACTTATGACTTAGGTGGTAATGCATCACTCTCTAAAATGGCTCAACAAATTTCTCAAAGAGCATCGAAAATATTAAAAAAATGATACTCATTAAAATGACTACATTCAGTAAATATTTAGGAAAGACTTATACTACTTAATTCATATACATAAAGAGTTTCATAAAATATTTTCTTCTTATTAATTATTTTTATATTCATTTTTTTTTCAAAAATTAATCTATCTAACTTTGATATATCTGCTAAAGATGACACAATTAATATTATATGTCCATATTTTTTAACATTTGGTATTGCAGATTGAATAAAATGAATAGTTTTTTCTATTCCACTTATCCCTCCATGAATAGTTTTATCATCAAATTGGTCATTCGGTAAATACGGTGGATTACTTACAATCAAATCGAACTTACTAGATAGTGCTGTTGTAGCATCGCAACATATAAGAGTTATTTCCGAATTACTTTGTTTTTTACAGTATAACAGAGAATTGTAGTCTATATCAGTACTTATTACATTTTTAAAATTTTTTAAGAGAAATTTAGAAACTATTCCTGTACCGGTTCCAATTTCGAGTGCTGATTGTCCAGAATAATCTTTAATTGAATCTATTAATAAAAGACTATCAACATTAGGAATGTACATTTTCAATTAATTCAATTACTGCTCACATGAGTTTAGAAAGATCTATTATTTTTTCTGGTTCCATTTCTTTTACCCTTAAATCTCTTTCATTAAAATTAATTTTAAGTTTATTATTCAATTTACTTATTTTTTTATTTTTAAAAGAAAAAATAGTAAAGACCCTAGAAATTGTATCCTTCGACAGTATGTTATTTTTTGATATTAATTTTATCACCTCTGAATCAACGGTTGGTTGAGGATAAAATGATTTTCTATCTACTTTGAATAGTGGTTGAATGTCAAAACAATATTGTATTATAGCTGATAGTGCTCTATAATTTTTATCTCCTGGATTCGATTGAATTTTTTGACTAAATTCATCTTGAACCATTATAATTGCACGAGTAAATTTTTTTGTGGCTAACCATAAAAATATTTCTTTACTTTTAGAATATGGGATATTTGAAATAAAAACGTCAAAGTTCAAAGGTTTAATATAATTTAAAAGATCTTCATTTATAATTTTTAGATTTTTAAATTTTGATTGAAGTATTTTAATTTTTTCGTATAACTTGTAATCTACTTCAAAGGACTTTACGAATCTTGCATTTTTACATAAATATGGTACAAGTATCCCTTTTCCTGTACCCATTTCACATACGTCTTCAAAAGCTTTTATTTCCGATATCTCTATTATTTTTCTCACTACACTTGAATCAATAAGAAAATTTTGGCCATAATATTTCCTCCAATTCATTTTCTGACAAAGAGATTCATTCTTGTTTCTCCAGAAATTTCTTCTACTATTCTTTTTGTAATTAATTTTTGTAGATCTTTTACACCAACACGTTCTTGAATTTCATTAAAACTTTCAAATTTTTTCTTCTCTCTTTCTGTTATAATACTTTTCATGTATATTTTACCAATTCCTGGAATTAATTCTAATCCATGGACACGAGGAGTAATCGGTTGAGCATTATTAAAATAGTCCACAAACCTTTTTTCTTTGATAGTAACTATTTTCTCAATTGCTATTGGAATTTCATTTTTTGCAGATACTGAAAGGTCATTATAATTTAATCTTCCTAAAACACTAATTATTTTATTTCTTCCTTCCTTTCCAATGTAGGCACGTTCTCCAATTTCAAAATTTTGAGATGGATCTCCAAGTAATTCTAGTAATGTTAATCTCTCTTCTCCAATTGCTTGTATTATTATCCCTTCGCGTTTTTTTACGGTTGAGGACTTTCCTCTTATTGTAAATTCGATAATATGAGCGTACTCTTCATATTTTCGAGTAACGTGAAAGCTACCAAATGCATTTCCTTTATGATCTTGATAATGATCCGGTAGTGACATCAATATTCATCCTTTAGAATGCTCTAATGTTCTTTATTTATAATATCTAAAATTTTATTCAATGTATCTGTTAAAATCAATTTTTTCCATCCAAATGTAAAAGCCCGTAATTCTTCAATAGATTTAGGCATAGCATTTGCTATTTCTACTGCTTCATCTTCCTTTAAATCGCACGATGATACAAGTTGGTTAATTATGGTCCTGGAAACGTGGGAAGGGGATTTAGCAAATTTTGACACATAATCATATGTCCATCTCTGAATTTGATCCATTTCTTCTACTCCTACTTTTTCTAAAATATCTTTTACTTCTGAAAGGGAGATAACTTCTTTTTTTAATGTTTCCATACAAGTCCTTCCTAATTAGTTAGAGGTTTTAAATGATTTCTTTTAGTCTGTAAAATTTTTTCTTTGTTTCCTATAGGAACGGATACTTTAATAATTCTTTTTCCAATTTCCTTAATTATTCCTATTTTTCCTTGATATCTTCTATGAGGCATTGTATTATGTTCACTTGGATCAATATGAACAATTACTTTATCCCCTATTTTGTAATCAATTAATAAATATGAAATACCTCTAAGTATATTACTTTTAGTTAATATAGATCGTGATTTTCTCTTACTTCCATGGGATCTTGGCATAATGTATCTGAATTACCTCCTTAATTTAACATTAACTGAAAGCTAAATAGGATCAGTAACCCCTTCTTCTCCTAATGAAAACAATGCTTCAATTTCAGGATGATAAGGACTATCAACAATTCGAGCAATTCTGTTTTTGCCAGCTTTTTTCAAATAAATTCTGTATGTACTCGAATGAGCAATAATATTTCCTCCTACTGGTCTAAAAGGATCGCCAAATAAAGTATCTGGAACTGATTGAATTTGGTTTGTTATTATAACCGCTATTTTGTAAGTTTCAGAAATTCTAATTAACATATGCATTAATTTATTTATTTTTTGTTGCCTCTCAGAGAGTGTTCCTCTTCCAACATATTCTGCGCGATAATGAGAAATTGCTGAATCTAATACTAATAACTTTATATTGTTGTTTTCAATAAGTTTTCCTATTTCATGAATGATTAATTCCTGATGAGCACTATTAAATGCTCGTGCGACTACTATATTTTCTAATACTTTTACATAGTCTATATTTCTTGCCTTAGAAATCGACACTATTCTTTCTGGCCTAAATGTATTCTCAGTATCTACATAAATTACACCACCTTCTAGTCCACCATCTGTTCTTTTTTGCTGCACCATTACTGAAGAAGTATGACAAACTTGAGTTTTTCCTGAGCCAAATTCTCCATATATTTCAGTTATTGCATTGATTTCAAAACCACCTCCTAACAGTTCATCAAAGTGTTTTGAACCAGTAGAAATTCGTTCTATTTTCTTTCTATTATTATAAAGCTCTGTAGCAGAAACAAAAGTTCTTTCAATAATATTTACTTCTTCTAGTTTTATTCTAGCTTTATTACACAAATCAATTGACTTTTCCATTGTCATACCTGTAACGTCGGCAACATCATGAGGTCCTCTAATTATTAGTTCCTTCAATGAGTCTATTCCCGCTTCAATAAGATGAATTTTAGTTGCGGGACCGATATCATCAAGAATATCAAGTTCTAATTTTTTATAATTATTATCTTTATTTATCAAGTTAGATCATTTTCAGTATATAATAAGTGTTGAACTAAATATTTTTGTATATTTTCAATATTTTTCCCATAATTTCTTCTTATAGTTGAAATAACTTAAATAAAGTACTCAACATTGTTTCATCAGCAGTGAAGTCATAATTGATTGTTGATCTAAATCTGGCTGGTAAAAATGTTATTGTCATAGGCGGAGGAGTGGAAGGAGTAAGAAAAGTCAAAGGATTATTAGGTCAAAATTGTAAAATCACTGTTATTAGTGAAAGATTGAATTCTTATCTTGAGGAATTATCACAACAAAAGAAAATTGAGGTCGTGAAAATGAAAATTCAAAGTGCCAATATATTAGATAATTACAACAATATTTTTTTAGTTCTTGCTGCAACAGATAATAAAGAACTAAATAGAAAAATTATAGAAAAAGGACGTTCTATGATGTCATTTGTTTATGCTGCAGATGATCCACCAGTAAGTGACTTTTCATATGCCTCTATAATCAATATTGAGGGAATAATGCAAGTAGCGATTTCTACTTTTGGGAAAAGTCCAATAATGGCTAGAAGATTGAGAATAAAAGCAGAACGTATTTTAAGAAGAACAATAAAGCAATCAGATATAGAAAATACCAAGCTACAGGAGTTTGCGAGAATGGCTGCGAGACCCAAAATTAAAACCGTTATAGAACGTAAAAGATTTCTTTATTCAATAATAAAAGATAAAAATATCCAAAATTTAATAAACGAGAACAAACTAGATGAAGCAAAGGTTGCCGCTATT
>JAATVK010000200.1 GCA_014523485.1 Nitrososphaerales archaeon TH5894 | reverse complement strand
TTTGTGAATATAAATATGATGGAATAAGGTTACAAATGCATAAGTTTGATAAGAAAGTACGGCTTTTTTCTCGCAATCTGGTAGATATAACATATGCATTTCCTGAGTTAGTGAAAGCTGCAATAGAATCTACAATACAAACTCAACACACATCAATACATAATCAGGTAGACTTTATTATGGATGGAGAACTAATAGCCTTTAAAAATAATAGACCATTACATTTCCAAGAGCTTCAGAAACGACTTAGAAGAAAGAATGTTACTGACTATATTACTACTGAAATTCCCATATATTACATAGTTTATGATATAATGTATTTTAAGGATAATCAAGTACTAAAGAAATCGCTCTTGGATAGAAAAAATATTTTATCAACAATCTCTTTCAAAAAACCAATAATCAATTCAAGTTATAAAATTTCAGACTCAATAGAACAAGTAATTGCAATATTTAATGAAAGTAAAGATATTGGACATGAAGGATTAGTAGTAAAGGACCCATTATCTCAATATCACCCAGGAAAAAGAGGCAGATATTGGATGAAGTTAAAGAAGGAACTAGATACAATTGATGCGGTAATTGTGATTGCTGAATATGGTCATGGAAAAAGAGCAGGAGTATTATCAGATTATACATTTGCAGTAATAGATGAAGATAAAAAAGATACTAATAATAATAAAAATAATTTGAATTTAAATAATAACAATAATAATTATCTTGAAAATTGTACGCTTAAAACAATCGGTAAAGCATACTCGGGGTTGACTGATAAAGAGATAGATGAAATGACTGAAAGATTAAAACAAATCATAGTAAAAGATAATGGTAATAGAATTTTAGTAAAACCTGAAATAGTTTTAGAAGTAGCATTTGATACAATACAAAAAAGTGACAGGCATAATAGTGGATTCGCATTACGATTTCCAAGGATAAAAAATATTCGTATTGACAAGAGCCTAAAGGACATAGATACTTTAGAAAAAGTCAGACAGATTTATAAAAACCAAGTATATGTAAAGCACATGAAAATTTGAAGTATAAATTTAGTACATTATATCGTAGTATTTTTATTATACTCTAAATTTATTTAGCAAATTATTTTTATCCTTGATATAGTCAAAAGTATTGTTTATTATAATTATATTCTTTGTAATTGTAAATCTATATTATTCCATGACTTCTTCTATGAACTAATAATTCTTCTTCACTCGACATTCCATAACCACAAATTTCACAAAAAACAAGATTTGAGATATCAGCTATATCTTTTGGAATTCCAACGGTAATAATATTTTCAAGTTCAGTGATTTGATGATTTTTATAGATTTTAAAAGAGTCTAAATATTCTTGTAATAATGACATTATTTGTTTAATTATTTTTTTATCTTGTTCATTTAATATGGATATTACTACGTTATCTTCTTCGATTTTAATTTCTATTTTTTCATTTATTATTGAATTGGAAATAAAATAACTGTATATATTATGTGCTAGGTCAATATCTCCTGCAAAATTTATGATCAAAATATTTAGATTCCCCCAATAATTAATAGCTATTTGCTATTATAAACTACTTTAGTATTTTATTTTATCAAATAATTTTAGAATTGACTGCTAAGTATATTATTTGTATATTTTACTATTTCTCTTTTACTTTTTTTTGGTTGTCTATACTTTTTCCTTTTGAAAAAAATTATTTTAGATGTTTTTCTGTCCAACATAACAGTTTATCACTGTTGACCTTATGCAATGGAACTAATATTCGTAGATTTTATCATTGTTTCAATATAATCCAAATTTTGTTCAAAGGTATCAGGTTGAGCAGTAAAATCCAAGCTATACAATAGCCCATCTCTTATTGCTTCAATTCCAATATTTCTTTGCAACTCTAGTGCTTTATTTGTATAATCTATCATAAACGCATTAATTCCTGACAATTTGGTTGATTGTACTTTTACATCAATAGATGAGTTATTCAAATTTTTTACTAAAATATTCTTTCTATCGTCTAAACTTAAGGAATCTTGAATCTTTTCTATGTTAAACCAGACAAAAACCATATCTGATAGAACTTTATTAGGCGGAGAAAGAAAACTAACCTGAAAGATTCGATCGGGTGAAAAGTTTTCTGGCCCATTTTTTTCATAATATCGCCAATCACCAGGATAGTTAATATTGATTCCATAAAATGGATTTTCATAAGTTTTAAATTCTTCCGAAAAATCAGGATGGAATACACCCTGTATATTTTGAGTAGAAAACTGGATAACTAGTAAACTAGAGAAAATACAAACTAAGAGTAATATCCTCTGGTTTATTACCATCCTTTAATTATATTTTAATCTTATATTAATCTTACAGCTTTCATAAAATGTATCAATACTATATTGACGGTATTTCTTGCATTATTAATAAATATAAATAATGAAAGAGATGTTAAAAATTTTGTTTATAGATTTCTTTAATTAATAAAAAATGTTTATGTATATGTTCAATATAATATTAAATTAATTCTCATATACCTCAAAAGATTTATTATTCTTGTTTAATTATATTTATAAGTCAACAAAAGAAGATCGATAGAATAATTTAACTTATAATGTAACTATTATATATATACATTAACATATTTTTTGTTTGAACAATGATTAATTAATCTAATCCCTGAAAATATTAAATAATTTGAACCTATATCCTAATATTGGAGCTATTTATTTTCTTTTTTTGTACTTTTATGACTTCTCGTACCCCCCTCTTTCGTTCATCTGAACTTGGTTTAATTATTGATTGTAAAGACCAATACTATTCTAGTAATAAAATTTAACATCTGTTTTAAGCAATTATTTCTGGTTTCCTGCGGTCTTTCCACGTATACAATCTATACCCCAAACTTCAGGGACTGGTATTCCATCAATATTTTTTCTTACTTCTATCCAAACAGATAGGTTTGCACCACAATTTCTACATGTTCCGTCGTAACCTGTTGCTGCCATTTTCATTAATATTGATAAAATATATTATAAAATTGTTTAAGAAAAAGAAAAAAAATACGTATTATTAATTATTTATGTTCCTTGTTGGTGTTTGTCTAATTCAATGCTTACACACTTTAAACACCAAAATTCGTTTGGTCCTATTCCGTCACCTCTATCTTTTCTTACCATAATAGAAATTGATGGATGTTCTATACCGCAATTCTCACATTTTCCAGTATAACTCATGGCCATTTTCTTGGTTATTTATCTTATAGTATAATATCTAATATAATTTTGGGTATAAACAAACAATAAAGGAAACAAGTTCTATAAATCAATTTATATTTTATCATCATTTAGACTGTAGGCATTGTTAGATAATATAATACCAGCAAAATCTGCAGGCGAAGATAATGAAATTTAAGCAACGGATTAAATATAATATTTTGAAAGAAGCATACGAATAGGATAGAGAAGCTAATAAACTAAAAACTTCAAATAGACTGTTTCAAAAGAACAAACAGAATTCCATAGGCAGAGTTATTAAAAATTTGAAAAATATCTGATAAATAAAGATGTCATTAAACGATAATAAATAAATCTAAATTTTCTTATTGTATTTCACTTTTATCGTGATGAAAGCATGCAAACTCTCTACAATAATAACACAAACCACAAAATGGACATATTGGCTTGACTAATGTCGGGGAAAACTCAAAATAACAATTAAAACATTTCATTTACTCTATATAGGGTTTGTTTTACTAAAAGTTTGTATTTATTATTAAGATATAACCAATAATTATATCTAATACTTTGTGAATTTTTTATTAAAAAACTCTAAGATTTTAATCCTCCTTATTTATTGATTTTTAATAAAATTTCTTTTATCTAAATATCATG
>JAATVK010000019.1 GCA_014523485.1 Nitrososphaerales archaeon TH5894 | reverse complement strand
TAACAAGTGCACTATAACAATAATAATATTGTAAAATGTTAAAATGAATATTTTCATGGTAGTTCAAAATTTATATTAATATAAATTTGATAATATAATAAAATGGAAAGATCTAATCCTAATCTTATTTTATTATCAACACATAATTATTGTGAATTAACCATTGTACAATTCCATTTTTGATAACTTTCGCATATGTAATAACTATATCTTTTGAACAAAAATTTTATATGCCTAAATGAAAGTTTAATCCTAATCTAATACTATCATTTGAGTAATAGAAAGGTGTCTATATGGCTAATAAAAAACAGTGGAGAGGCAAAACAATTTTGCATGTCGATATTAATTCATTTTACTCTTCTTGTGAAGAGATTAAAAACCCATCGTTAAAAGGAAAACCTCATGCGGTTATTATGACACCTCAGGACAGTAATAATATTACAAAAGGTGCAGTAACAACGTGTTCTTATGAGGCTAAAAAGTTTGGGATAAAATCAGCAATGCCCTTATACAAAGCATTAGAATTATGTCCTAATTTAATATTACATGCAGTAGACAAAAAATTCTATGAAAAGATATCAAACGAGGTTATGGAAATATTAGAAGATTATGCAGATATTTTTGAACAAGCAAGTATAGATGAAGCGTATTTAGACTGTACAAATAAAATTTCTACTACTGATTTAATGGTAGGTGAATATGCTCAAGAAATTAAAAAATCTATAAAAGAAAAATGTGGTGGCTTACTAACGTCTATAGGTATAGCACCAACAAAATCGGTTGCAAAAATTGCATCTGATTATCAAAAACCTGATGGTCTTACTATAATACATTTTAATGAATTGAAAAATTTTCTAAATCCGTTAGATGTTGAAGCAATTTCAGGAATAGGAATCAAAACACAAAATATTCTAAAAGAACAAATGAATATCAAAACTATAGGTCAACTATCAAATACTGATGTTCAAATACTTATAGAAAGATTTGGAAAGAAGGTAGGAACATGGATGTGGCAAGTTGCAAATGGTTTAGATAATGAGCCAGTGCTTCCACGCAGAAATCACATATCTTTAAGCAATGAATCTACATTAGAATTTATAACATATGATAAAGAGATAATAAAGCAATCTTTGTATGAGTTGATTGATGAACTTTATGAAAGGATAAAGAACAATAAATATCAATTTAGAACAGTTGGAATAAAATTAATGAGAACTGATTTTAGTGTTGAAACTAGAGAAAAATCTTATATAAAATATCAATACGAAAGAAAAAGTATCGAATCCCTAATAGAAGAGCTTTTAGATAAATTTAATTTGGAAGACAATAATTTGGTCATTCCTTCGAGAAATATTACTAAAAAATTTTTACCCATAAGAAAAGTAGGATTGAAAGTATCAAACTTAATAGCAATAGAAAAAAGTAATAAAGACAATGAATACAAACAAATGACATTATTGGATTATTGTTAGCCCATTATAATCAAACTACCACTAGGTTTAAATAATACAGTATATTGTTTTGTTCAATATCTCAGTAGTCACTCTATTAAAGTTTAATTTTTAAAAAAAACAAAGAATGTTAATTGATTATAACTTTACCGTTCATAAATGGGTGTATAAAACAATGGTAATCGAATTGTCCTGGTGAATCAAATGTATTATCCCATGTATAGCCTGGAGATATGAGGCCTGAGTCAAAGGGTGCTTCACCATTTGCTATTGCTGGATTTCCTTCAGCAGTTACAGTGTGCGTTATTGAATCATCATTTGTCCATGAAATTGTACTTCCGGATGATAAACTGATTTGAGGTGGAACAAATGTCTCGACATTATTTGGGTCAGCTGAACCTGGTGCAATTGATACTGATTCTTGAGCAAATACATTTGAATAGTGAATAAAATTAATAGTTGATGATAATATTAATAAAAGTATCAAAAATAGACCAAAGCATATAAACTTATGCATATGTCATTAAAGCTTTTAATATATTTGTATAATTCTAAAAAATATGTAGTAATAAATAATTTGAATATTGAGATTAGAGAAAATATAGTAGTCTTATATGCTAATCTTTATTAATAATATTATGCTGAAAAAACCTTATACATTAAGATTTATTCTGAAATACTTAACAATAACATAATAAAAAATATTACTCGTCGTTGACTAATTTTTTTTACTATGTTATAATTTACTTAATTTAGTAGATTAAGTTCAGAAAAGACAATAAGAGTCTCATGAATGGATTTAGTTATTTGCCCCATTAAAATTCTCGCTCTTGCCTATTTGTGAATCTAATAGAAATAAACCTTCTGTTATGACTACCAATTTAGATTTATATTTCTGTATTATATTGAATAATTCAAAATATTATTACATGTGTTAATTGTTAAAGTGTAATACTAGTAATCATATGAGTACCTAAAATTTTATCAATATTATCAATATACATCTCTGGCAGTTCTTATATACCTGTAAAAAACAATATTGTTACAGGTACAGTTACAAAAAGCGAAAAATAAAAATAAAAATCTTTTTAGTGAATTAATCCCAAAAATTTATTTGTGAGAAATGTACATTGTATTGTATCACTGAATAACTATATACTAATTCTCTATAACACTGTCAATTTTTGAATTGGTATCTAACGCCATTCAACGCCTTTGTGTTCGTTCACTATTGTAGAGAATAGCGCTTCTACCATTTATCTAGTTATTCAGTGATGTTGGAATGGGAAAAAAATCCATACAATAAATAGATAATTGAAATGATAGTGTAGCAGTAATAATTGCAGCAGTAGTTCATTAACCTCTTCTACTGTTCTGCTTTATTTACCAAGTATTATCATTTCTTCCTTTTTCCCATTTCAATTCAATAAACTAATAATAGTTATTGTATATAGTTATTGTATAAAATTTCTTTTCTATAGTTTTACGTATTCTTTCTAGTAGGTATTTTTCTCTTATGTAATATTTAAACAAAATACCAACTATAAGTTGAAATATTTTACTATCATATGCACCTATAGGTCATAAATGCATTGATGTCCGCTTTTAATCAGTTATTAATGTAATTTAGAGCTGTATTATATTACGCTCATCTTCGCTGCTATATTAATATAATATGCTCATTTGATGGAATATTTGTTAAATGAGAAGTGGTTGACATGGATATTAGTGACAATTACCAATATTTACAAAAGTATATAAAAATTGGAGAATTGATGTTTTTCTAACGCTAATATAACATCTATACATATTATTTTTTAGATATTCATTATAGAAGTTAATTTTTTTAGTAGATCTTCCATCTCCACGGGTTTTTGAATAAAGTAGTCTTCATTGATTGTTTTACCCAATGCCAATCGTATTTTTCTAAATTCTTCATTGAACCTTGTAATTGCAGTTAAAAAACAAATTTTTACTTTAGGATCTTTTTCTCTTATTTTAGTATATAATTCAAATCCATCCATTTTTGGCATCTTGATATCAAGAATTACTAAATCATAAAAACTGACATTGTAATAGTTCAATGCTAAAATAGGATTATTAAAACTATCCACTTTATATCCATTGTCTTCTAAAATATTCTTTATTGTATAAGTGACATCTGGTTCATCATCTACTAACAAAATTTTTTTAGTCATTGTTATAATATCAAGTCCATTAATTGCCTTTCTTATATTTTAACTCTAGGGAGATAATAGTATTGAGAAGGTCCTAAATTTTTTCTCACCTATTTTTTCGATTATTTATACAAATCACAAAATACTAATAGTTTGGAATCATCTAACTTTGGTTTTGCTTTTATTATAGAAACTTATTTTTAAATCGATGGTAAAGCTGTGGAACTTGAACGAGGAGCTTCTCATGGCTGATACTGTATTTGTAAAATTAGATTCATTTCTTATAGAGTAATACTGATAGTTGGGCTAAAATTAGAGTCTAATGTTATAGTAAATAAAATAATATTGATATAATAACTATCTAGCCGACATCTATATTTATCTCTACACTACCGTTACTGTTAAAGGTACCAGAATCGCAATCTTCTCTTCCATCTTTAAAGTTTATTATACATACATTAATTATATCTCCAGTAGAAACTCCATTCACTTGTTTAACTAAGTTGTCACCTATAGTGAAAGAGTCTCGCCATTCCCAAGAATTTTGATCAGTATAAGCTGATATTTTTAAATTATCTCCTACTCCTGCACCGCGTATTTGTATTTGGATGACTCCATTTTCTGCAAAGATATTAGATGGGAAAAGAACTAATGTGAGTAGAATTGTTATTGTTGCTAATACAATAACTTTATGATCACTTTTTCCCATTGGTAAATCTTAGTAAATTATGTATATAATATTTTATATAACAAACAGATTCAAATTTACGATATTATATGATAATTCAAAATATAATATATACCAAGTCACCTATGTCTATATATAATGCAGGTAATCCAATAATAGAAAACAAAAATAACAACAATGATTATTATTTATCAAGGCTAGAAAAATTAGCTGAATTTAACAAAAAAGAATTTAATATTTTAAAAATAGGTATAATAAAGAAAGTTGGTAGTCCTTCTATAGAAACTACTAATTTTTATACGATAGTAACAAATAGTGAATCTATTGGAACCACTAAAGATTTCGCAAAATAGAGTATTATAACAAAAACAAAAGCTTAAATATTTCTATTATGTTCAATAATATTTAAACTTTTTATATATTTGTAAATGCTAAAGTATGTTTATTATATATTATTCCTATTTTAAAATGTATATTACGTTGTTCATTAGCTATTTTAAGAGGAAATCAATTCTGAAATAACTCGTGGAATTTTTTGTTACAAATCAAATAGCAGTTTTACTACAACTTAGGAATAGCTAAAAATGTTATAGATATTATTGACTAATTTTATATTAAAATCTTTTTATTAATTGAATGATATATTTATTATAGTGAAATAGTAGTATGAACCAATCAGTTATTGCAATTCCTTTTGTAATAACATTCGTTTATGCACTCACTTTATCTAATGTATACAATAATGTTATGGGAGATAACAACAGTAACAGTTACATATCACAGGGAATTTTCCTAACTAATGCTATTCCAACAACAACAACAACAGCAGTACAACAAGATAGAGAATCAGATGAAAATGAACCAATTACAGATTTACCAGTTATTGATACTCCCTGTAAATCTCCTTGTCCACCTTCTGCAGAAATGTGCATCTACATGTGTAAATAAAATTAAATAATTTTTTAATTTTTTCTTGTGAATGACTATTTTTGAATTGTATTTATGTTACCGAACTCAAGAGAAGTTAAATATTGAATATAATAATATGCTTTGTTTCTCCATTAGTAAAACCTATTCTATGATGGTTTCCCTGTTTTAATATCTTGAATTAATCTATCCGCAATAGGAGATTGATACCATGCTTGTTCCAGTGAAGACTTGATGCCATAAGAAAGCTCTTAATTTTAAGAGTAATTAAGGATTTGGATAACCCAATATATTAGCAGCACGACATATAATTTAGATAGATTTAGAATTTCAACATTTTTATTCTTACAAATACAAAAATTATCATAAAAAGAATTTTTACATTACTCATAGAATTTAGTTAGTAGATTGGCTGGTAGCAATATCATGATAAAGAACAGAAAGAATTTCATTCGTATTAAATAAAATTTTAGATTAGTAATTTAAGTTAAAGTCAAAATATTAATGGCCTTTATTTGACATCTCCCATACCAGATCATTAAACATAGTATTCATATGTTTAATCTTTATATCCATACCTTCAAGTAGAGTAATGGCTTCTGCAGTATTATTAGATTTTACCAATTCAATGACATTGTCGATGTTACTTGATAATTGGGAATGGGTAAATCTCATATGGTTCATCATTTCCTCTAAAACACCTGTTTGAGCATATACTTGTGGAAGAACAAAAAGAATTCCAATCAATAGAAGTACAATGAATGTCTTCATAATATTATTATACAATTTAATCTTTTAAACTTTTAGAAGAGTAGGCTTATTTCTTTAGTATTCTTTTTCTCAATAGAATTTAATTTTTTATTAAAAAATAATAAATTATACATTAACTTCATGGAGAGAAACATTATTTTGTCTATTCATTTACCTCAAGACAGTTAGTGACCAGTTCATGACCTACAATTTTCAATGAACTTAAAAGTTCTGTAAAGTCATAAGCACATTGACTAGACTAAAAAAATAAATTTTTCCTTATTTTAGTTACTGATTTAAGTTGGTAGTAAAATGGGTGTCAAGAAAAAACTCAACACCCATTGAAATTGGTTACAAACGATTTGATGGAGCTGGTATCACAATAGAGTATGATAAAAAATGCTTGGTTTCAGTTGGTAAACTATTAAGCTAAGATATCCGAGCTTTATCTATTGTATATAACAATAGAAGAATTCAAAATAATGGTCAGAATCACTTTTACAGTAAAACAAAAATAATGAACTATATTCCATAAAGTAATACTATAACAAAATAAAGAAAAGAAAATTTATGCAACAAGCTAGAATGAACATGATGATGTTGACATTTCCTTACCGATTATCCTCCTCTTCAGTGATTACAACTATAGGATAGCAAAAGCTAGTATATGAATTCCATATATAATGCGGTCACCGGGATTTGAATTCCCGCTTTACTTTTTTGAATAAAGTCCCGGGTTGCGGGCTAACTTCGCATGGTATATGCATGGAAGGCCAGTGTCCTAACCAAACTAGACGATGACCGCAATTCAGTATTTAAGAAAATCAATAGATATTAAATCTTCCCATCAAATAAATAATTAAATAATTATGAATTACTTCGTATCAAAATTATGGATACACCAGATTAAAATCAATTTCTCCTCCGTGAGCTTGAAAACTTGATGTTTGTTTATATGCGAAACTTCCGTTAACTTGAAAACTAGAGGATTTGTTAGCAATTTTATTCCAGACATTATATATCCTATCATCTTTTTGTATTGTTTTTTCATCTTTTAATGTCACAGTTCCATTGCCAATTATAGGATAAATGCCAGCCTGTGAATCCACAAATCCTTCTGGTCGTTCTCCGATATCTCCAGATGCAATGCGTATCTTGTCTAAATTGACATTATAATTAATATTTTCTAGAATTAAAGTTCCTTCGTTTGGATTATAAACATCAAATATTGTATTGATTTTAATATTATTATCAATATTTGTAACTGAAACATTTTTAAGTGAAATTTCTAAAGCTTTTGCTTCTGTCACAGCTCCTTGATTAAATTTTGGAGGACTAATTTTAAAATCAGACTCTTGCGAAAAGATCATTATTATAACTGCTACTGCAATAATCCCAATAGCAGAATATATAATTTTTTTATTTATATGACCTACTCTATATTTATTAATTATTTTTGCAATTGCTGATATTTCGTTGTTAATTTTATGCTTAATATCATTAGTATATTTTGCGGGTGGACCTCTTGGCTTGTCATCGGGTGGACCTATTGGCTTGTCATCGGGTGGACCTATTGGCTTGTCATCGGGTGGACCTATTGGCTTGTCATC
>JAATVK010000199.1 GCA_014523485.1 Nitrososphaerales archaeon TH5894 | reverse complement strand
GCCTATTTCATATAGTCAAGTAGAGGATGAGGAAATTTTAGGAGAACAACAACAACAAGAGTGTCTAGAAGGTGAAGTATACAATGCAGATACACAAATGTGTGAACCAGCTACAGCAACAGAAGGAGCAGAACAACAACAACAACAACAACAACAACAACAAGAGTGTCTAGAAGGTGAAGTATACAATGCAGATACACAAATGTGTGAACCAGCTACAGCAACAGAGGCAGATACAGCAACACCAACAGAGGCAACTGATGCAGAAGGAATAGATACAGACGATGACTATATGCCTGATAGCACATCTAAGCCATGTAACCCTAATTCACCTACATTACGTATTGGCCCAGAGGGTACAGTTGGTTCTAAAGGACCAAAAGTGACAGAATTGCAGAGTGATTTGACTGATCTAGGATACGAAAAATTCTTGGGGCCCCCAGGTATTGACGGTAAGTTTGGACCGTATACCGAAGGTGCAGTCAAGGAATTTCAGATAGATAATGGATTAAAGGGAAAAGACGGTATCGCCGGACCTGAGACATGGATTGCAATATGTGACTTACTTTCTCTTCCAAATAAATCCAAACCTCTTTATCAATCTCAACAGTTTAATTGTAATCCTAATTCTGAAACATTGCAAGTCGGCTCAGAAAGTGATAAAGTAATAGAATTGCAGACATATTTGACTGACTTGGGATATGGCGATCTACTAGAACCAGAAAAAATTGATGGAAAATTTGGTCCTCATACTAAAAATTCAGTAATGGCATATCAAAAAGATTTTGGTTTATCTATTGACGGAAACGGAATAGTTGGTCCTCAAACTTGGGGTTCGCTTTGTGAACAAATTTCATTGTTGCCTACAACAGTTACTCCAGGAGAAGAACCACCAGTACAACCTCCAGGAGAAAAAGGGGAGGTATCTATACCAGAAATCCGGTGTGATAGGGATTCATCTATTAAACTTATAATCTGCTCTGATATCTGTGGTGATAATATTGATAATGATTCTGATGGTAAGGCTGATGATCTTGATCCAGAAGGTTGTGATCCAGGTAGAAAGATTCACAATACTGATGAACTAATCAAATTTAATAACACGATTTCCGATAAGTTAACGGCTTTGGCTAATTCAGTACAGATATCAGTACCAGGAACATCAAGTAAAGAGACTGAATTTTATAATGGAGTAATTGGATTTTCAGCCAATCTGAAGCGTCAAGTACTGGATTCTGTGAGTCACAGTGAGCCTCTATCCATACCATTAATAATGACATTAGAATCATTAAGATTATGGATAGAAGATCCGGGTAATCAATGGGGCGAAGGATCATTGGATAGTAACGATCTATATATGTCTGCATCTTGTTATGTGACTGTTCCTGCTAGTCAGAATAAGTGCAATGTCTATGTTGCAGAGGTAATATTTCTTGCTACTGGAATTACTTTTAAGGTTTATGAATCTGAGGAAAAACCAGGACAATATTTTCCATATCGAGCAAAAGATTGGGGCGATACAACGAAAACCATCCCACATTTTGTTATTGTAAATAATCCTCAAATTGGTGATGTATGGTCCAATGGAGGTCATACTGGGATTTATCTAGGAGAATATAATGGAATTAAATTATATATTAGCGCACGTGATAACGGAGACGGAGTTTATGGACTAAATTCGGTGCAACACGAACATGGTATACAAATTAAAAAATTGCCAGATGGTGGTGTCTTTAGAACGTTCACACCATAACTTGTACAATTGAATCTGTAATATTAGACATCTATTGAGTTTAAAATATTACATACCCAATTATGTACATAGGCTACAAATCGGTTAAGAACCCTGACTAGAACCAGCCACTTTCAATTCTTGTAATATCTAATATGTCAAGTCTTTTCAAATTTAGAATAATTAGCCAAAATTTGTTCATCTTTTTCTATGTTTGTCTTAATCGTTCATAGTAATTCATTGGCCTAGTGTATCTATTGTTTTTTTAGTTAATACTTTTCTATATCTATATATCAATGGCTAGCGTATATATATAACAGAGTTCAAAATGGATGCTTACAATGAACATATTATGCTATTGTATGAAGATAGGAATAAGCGTAATAATTTTATCATAGATATTATTAATGAAGGATTAAAAAATGGCTGTTTATGTATATATGCATCTGTAGATACCGATAATTCTAAAAGTATTTCGCAGATAGCTAGTTTATCTTCAAGAATAATAAATTATGAAGAAAATATTCAGAATGAGAATCTAAAATTTACCAATTCTATACCTTATTATGAATCTGCACTAAAAGGAGATTTAACAGTATTTGAAAAGTGGAAATTAGAATTAGAATATATATTGTATAAGCGTCTTTCTCAAGGAAAAAAAGATAAAATACTAATCGTTGGCGATGTAGCTTGTAATTTATATGAGACTAGAAATTTTAAAGAATGTATAGATTTAGAAAAATGGTGGCAGGAAGTTCAATCAGACTGGAAAATAAATAACAAAGACATTACTGTGGTATGTCCTCATCCCAACAATGTCTTTAAGGAAAATTCACTACAAGATATAAAGAACAAAATTGGCAATTCTCATAATACCACAATTGATATAGAAAATGAATACTCGTTGCAATACTTCTATAATTTAATTGGCAAAAGTAGTAATTTAGATGATTTGATTAATTATGAACAAACAATCAAGACTCTGAAAGAAATAAAGAGCAAATTTATGGATGAACATAAGAATATCATCAATATCTATTATTCTCTATATTCTAAACGTTTAGATGAAATAATTTATAATAATTTGAATAAATCAAACATTGTAAATGACTATTCGAACGCATTTAATAAATCAAACAGAAATTTAATGGCTAATCAAACCAATACTACTAAGATTATAGAGGATATTATTGATAAAAATATAGGTACATTTATTAAATCAATAAAATTTGCAAATAAATTTTACTTTGATGTTGTTCAAAGTTATTATAATTATATAAAGACGATTAACAAATTATCTGAGAGCTAATCTTAATATATTATTGTTGATGAACTATTCTCTGATATCTTAATTTTTAGTGATGATAGTTCTTGGAAATTTTGTTGGCTGTTCTAGATGATATAAAATAAAGTTTAGGGATATTTCTATTTCCTTTCCTATTATTTGTATCAATACTGTCTTCAATGATATCAATTTTATTAATTCTTGCTGTAGTATCATTATTATATTACCTTCTCTTTTTTGTTTCCCTCTCATGAATCATAAAGTTCATTTGTCTTTCTATAGGATTTTATTCAGGTTGGGGAGAACCGTACAACAATTTCAGAATAGTTCTATTTTTTATTAAATTGCCAAGAAAATTATCAATTTCAATTTTATAACGATTACTAAATTCACCTATAAATAATATAGCAGATGGCAAGTAGGTAGAATTTATGTACGATTCCACTTATCTGTATATAGGTGTTACAGAAAGAAAATTATTCAAAGTAATTACTAAATATTAAATTATTGAGAATTTTTTAATTTTATAACCTTTTCTGTCTTTTATGAGAGGAATTATCTAAATAAAAAATAGTGTTTGTTGATTGCACCGTGGATTATCGAAGCAAAATGCATTGCTCCAAATTCTATAGGAGATCTACATAATATTGTGGCTATAGAATGGTAATTAAAAATTAGTTGAATAAAGTTTTAATTCTTTAAGAATAACTGACTAATAATTATTCCTATCAATGTCAAGTATCCAATGATCGCAGCAACAAATATAGTATCTGCTATTGATGCTAAAGGTTCCCCTACAACCTCTACAAATATTGAATATACAATGATTACAAATCCAATCAAAGCAAATAGGCCAAAATACATTGATTTAATAGCAAAAAATGATCGCTTTTTGTTCAGTTCCTGTTTCTCCGATAAATTCTGATATTTTTCCAAATATTTTATCTTTAATAGGTTCATTTTTTCCTTGCCTGGTGTATCATCATCAGAATCTTAGTTATTTTTAGCCATCTCAAGTATTATTCAAGTGAAATATATAAAACAAGTTTTTTATTGATAAAATTTTTCACAGAATAGTGTATATAAAAGATCAGAACATTTTTTGCAAAAAACCTTTGTATCACTTACTTGCTTTTCAGATTCTTGATTGAAAATTGCAAGAGAAAGTCTATAGGTATTTTTACTCTCCATTCCACATCTCATACAAGTAATCATATCAATTATGGTATTAAAAAGATATTATTATAGTTTCATATAAAAATTCGATATATCTGATTTTATCTTACCTGCAAATATAAGGAATAGGCAATAACAAATTAATCTTATCCAAGAATTAGATATTAGAAGACTCATTATCGCAAAAATTAAGATTATTCTTTTGTCCAGTAAACTATATTTTCTTGACTACAACTATTGCAAATATATTTTGATGATTTAGCACCATGTTTATCTGTGTTAGATACTTTTTTATACTCGGGATCCGGAGAAGTTACTTCATTAGCATTACTACAAAATGGACATCCTATAGTTTCAGTTGTGGACATAACTCATTTTTACTATATTCTCTTTATTAATATATTTTGTTTGTTAATTATTTTCTCAAACTAGAATAATAGTTGATGAAAATAGGAAAATAGGAACAGTATCTTCTTAAAGATAAAAACTAGAGATTATGAGAATTATTATTAATGTGCTTTGATTGTGCTTATTCAATTCTTCCACCTCACCTCTACTGAACAATTTGTTCTCTATACTGTTGGGTTCTTGCTGGATTGAATAGTTTCTACCTCTGATTCTTCTTTGTTATTGATTACAATTATTCTTCGATAGTTTATTATTCATCTTAGTAGGCATCATAATCATCATTATAATTTTATAATATAACTTTGTAGAGCAAATTATCAACAATATAGGAGAACATGGAGATTTGGATATTGAGTTTATTTTGGTAAACAATCATATTGATAATAACTATATGACAATAGAAAATGGGGATAATACCATCCCTTTCAGATGAAAAAATAATATAAATAAATAATATTATTAAACAACAAAAAATAGTTTCATCTAAAGATATAAGTAAAAGGGGAGTAATACTGATAGCGGTTCTAAAAGAGGTAAATATACTACTAACTTGTATTTAGCTTTTATTATTGGAACTTATTTTATATTAGTGAATAATTTTGAATTTTACCTAAAAGCTATCTTTGTACTGGGATTTCTTTGAATTAATATTCTTTTCTTTAATATTTATCCATAGTATAATAAATTTATAAACCATATAAAAATATCTAAAATTAATATAAAATTTTTGGATGACGGTTAATCATTTATATGTAGATAAAAAAATGATATATGAATTTTGTGACCTAACTACAGGATAAACTCAATTCCCACATTCTCTAAACAAGCTATTAGAGCATCAATATCCCCAACTTCTACATCTACACTTGCTAAAGCTGATCTAAATGCTGCTTCACTAATACTAAACCCACCAGACTCTACAGATTCACAGAATTGTTCTAAGATTGCTGAAGGACCTACTGTTGTTAGATAATCAGAAATCTGATCGGGAGTTAAAATTTGCTCGAAACATTCTCCACATGTAGTGGGACTTAGGTTACAAGATTCGGCAGTAGTCCCATTTAATACATATACATTCTCTAAGTCTGTCCCTGCTGGACATAATTCTGCGTTAATGATACCTGGAGGACCTTGTGTTCCATTAGGACCTATTGAACCTTGAATACCCTGAGGACCTTGTGGACCGACTGGACCAGGTAGTCCTTGTGTTCCTGTTTTATTATCTCTCACATCTTTTCTATCATCATCTTTGTCGAATTTAACATGTTTACAGAATTCAACTGAACTTACAAAAAATCCTTCAAATGCACCCGTTCTGCACTCATACTTTTTGTCATCGGTTGGGTATGTGCTATAATAACTATCTCCGTAGTTATAGTATCCTTGAGCCATTGCTGTATTTGAAAAAGTATTGTTGTTGCTGAGTAATGGTATTATTGCTAACATTACCAATGAACTTGTCAAGAGTCCAAAAGTAAAACCTGATTTTTTCACATCATTTTTAAACAGATAAAATATAATT
>JAATVK010000198.1 GCA_014523485.1 Nitrososphaerales archaeon TH5894 | reverse complement strand
GTCAACTCATCCGTTTTATATCATATTGAAAAGCACCTTTACTATATTTGATTTTATACTATTTTTTCCTGAGAATATTTTCGACTATATATTACTGATCATCTTTAGATTCGTTACTATTGATCAATGACATTTCCTTTTTTTACTATAAACTGTTTTATTTAATGCTCTAAAGGTTGAAATTGTTAAGTGTATAAAAAATTATTAAATTAATTTGTTTGTTTTGATTGTTGTAGTTTGTAATAATTCTCCCATTTTATTGTGCATTTTAAGAAACTTTAATCCTATTTCTGTAGTCTTGAAAGTTAGAGTTCCATTGAACTTATTTTAACCAAATTTATTTAGGATATTGATTTTCTCTTCAATATATATTTCAAATAAATCTAAAAATGAACTTTTTTGAATTTCATTATGTATAAATATCGAGACAGCAGCATCATACTTTCTTATACTTGCTTTATTAGAATTTTTAGAATTGGAAGAAATATTGTTTAAATGGATTTGATAATTTTTTAAAGGAAAGTCTGGATCTATTTCTCCTTTATTATCTGATACTTCTACGAATCCATTATTTGTTTCTGGAATGATAAAATATTCTTTAGAATCATTAAGATTGAATGAACCAACTGCTCCTATGATATTATTATCAAGAGGTCTATTTTCCATAGTGAAAGGAACAGTAAATTCTATCTCTCCTTGATTATTAACATGGATTCCAGAGAACCAGCCCTTTTCAAGATTTTCTTCATTAAATAAACTTAGACCTTTTTTTACCAACTTGCTTACAAATACAGAATACTCTGTAATACTCCATTTAACAGAATCTTTAATCGCTTGTTCATCCATCGACTTGTTTTTTCTTTTATTGTTGCCATCAAATTCAGTTTTTTTATTCAACCTTGTAATTATTATTAATATTTATTTTATATAATCTAAGAGGTTTTACTTTATCAACAAATATGAATAAACCCCCCTAAATATTTTTTATTGATAAATAATGAATATTTTCAGTTTTATGATTTCCTTCAGAGGCCACATTTAATTTATATAATAGTTATATACGAAAGTAAATTTATATTTAATTCATCTTAGATATATCAGATTTGGGAATATTAACAAGAAATAGAGTTTATTTTAAATTAATCTTCAAAACAAAAGTTGGAGCTTTATTGAATAAACCTACTCTCTATCCTATGGGTTTTTTTTAAATAAACGAGTGAAATATGCCATAGAGTCAGCAACAACAAGGTATCCTATTATACTGATAAAACTTGCAATGGTCGAAGCGATAAAGGGTTGATAGTCCAGATTAAGAAGCCAAAAGTGAATAACAGGTTTTACAGTATTATATTCTATCTCTGCGATTGAAAGTGTGGATGCTAGTTTTAATATAACCCATTTGATTTTTGCAGATTCTCTTCTATTCCCCTGTTCGTCAATAAACTTCTCTTTGTTGTCAAAATAGAATAGAATACCAAATATTGCTAGGAATACACTTGTTTCACCAGCTAGTGAGATTAGAGTATTAACAAGGGGTGATGTGATTTTTGCTATCACTTCACTAGTTCCAGCGCTGGTAAGAAATGCACCAGCAAAGCTAATAAGGATATTTCTGTTAAATAAAAGATACTCTCGAAATTGACTCTTATTCAATTAATTAATTCCCCTACCTGGTAGAAAAAATATGCACACTGCTAACTCCATCCTCTTGTCAAATTATTGTGATATACAACCAGCAATTATAGAAAGTAATAAGGAACGTGTTAGAGCAAGATGGAAAAAAAGAAATATCTTTCAAGGTCAATCATTTAGACTTGAATGGAAGTAAATATAACGATTTACTTTATACTACAAATCATTATACAAAATTAATTTTAATGCAATAACATTTTCCAGAATTGGTTTAACTAATAATAAAAATTAGCAATTGATTAACACAATAACCATATTCTAATCTCTTATATAGAATATTTTATTCTAGTATATCTTTTATTTATTTTATTTGAATTTGAAAATTTTTTATTTATAATAACCTAATATCTCTTATGCAAATTCTTTTTGCCGGTGATGTTATGCTTGGTAGACTTGTAAACAAAGTTCTGGCAAAGGCTCAATTTACTTATGTGTGGGGAAATACAATAGATATTATAAAGAGAGCTGATTTTTCTCTTATAAATTTAGAATGTGCAGTATCTTCAAATGGAAAAGAATGGAATAAAACTTTCAAAGTCTTTCATTTTAGAGC
>JAATVK010000197.1 GCA_014523485.1 Nitrososphaerales archaeon TH5894 | reverse complement strand
CTACATAGAATTATCTAAATATGTAGATGACCTCGAATGCTGAATTGTGATTTGGGAAATTGAAAATTTACTCATAATATTTGATATCCCAATATATTAATATATTTATTAATATTTATAATTTGAATTTTTTAAATGTTTAATCTTACTATTATTAATTTTTAATAATACAAATTTAAAAGTACATATCTAAGTAATACATTAGCATTGGTAACAGTATAGATGATTAACAAATATCTAAAACTATGTGTGTTAATTCAGGAAATAAAAAATGATAAACTTTAATGATAATGTAATAATAATATATGTAATACTAATATCGATATGAGACAAAAATCACTGATTTGTATATATACAAACAAAGATAAAAATGAATTTGCTATTGGGTTAAAGGAAGATGAGAATTTTAGAGCAATGACAAAAGTAGGGGAATTTTATACAAAATTTGTTGATGTTTTTGATCAAATAATAGACGAGGATGAAATAGATTGGAAACATGAATTAAAAAGATGGATTTCTGCTGCAAAGAAAAATGAAAACATATTTGTTGAAGTAGACCTGAGTGGGTACAATGACGTAGTCGATAAGTTCCCCTAAATATCGAGATAGAAGACGAAGAGTTCCAATCTAATACTATCACTATTTATTCCTTATTTGTTTTAGACTGTGTAGAGTACATAACAAACTATACATTCCTTTCTTCATATTTCCTCAAATTACGTTTATCTTTCATCTTTTTTTACTGCTTTCACGTTGTTCATCTTATTATTATTAAGAGACATAATATTGTAAAGTAGGAAATAAAACAATAGTAATTTTATCAATGAATTCAGGCGAATGAAGAAGTTTTAACAGCTATCTTTTCTTCGGAAAATCATGTAATTCATTTGATGAACATCTTAGGCAATTTCTAGGTTCATTACTATTTAAATAGGAAATGTAAAAACATTTAGAACACTGTAAACGAGAAAACCTGCTTGTCAGTTCCAATGAATTATTCTCAGTCTTTTTTATTACCTGACGGGAAATTAGATTTTCAACCACGGCAGTTATCATATCATTCATATCTTGCAAATTAGAATTTCTATATCTAAAATACAAACTAATCATATCGTCTGCAAGTAACTCCTTTTTGAAATATTGTCTGCCTTGATTAAACTGCCTGAAAAAATGATCACGTAAATACCATTCAACTTCATTAGCTTGTATATCCAGCATTACTATTAATAATAACAAATCGTGTGATAAAAATATAGTCTTTCGCTGGAAGTATTTCTCATAATTTATAAACAAATATGCTATATCGTTACCTATTTGGATGTGGAGATTAAAGTAAACCTCAATTGTCGACCATTTCTTGCTAATGCAGACATCTTCCTAGGAAATAAACTGTATTTTAGACAAAATGAGATAATGAAATTCAATAGTATTTTTTAATTTATATGATGTTCAATTGTTATAGTCATTTATTGATAGATAGTAAATTCTAATTCACAGGATATCTCTTTTGAAATCAAATCATTATATTAAGTCATCAAAATAGATTCGAACATCTCAAGATATTTCTTAATACTATAACATGATGATTAGTAATTCCACAGCCGACCTTGTCGATTTATCAACCATCTATTCTATAATTTCTCTTCTTCAATCATGCGTAAAGAATTTAATTTGCTTTGTTTATTACATTATAAAATTCAATAGTTAGAATATCAATATATAATTTACACTTACTTTTCGAGTTTATTAGGATTTATAAGTAGTTGTACCATGGTTATCAGTTAACAGTATGACAAATACCGAAAACGACAATAAAAAACAAAGTAACAATATCAAAGAAGAAACAGGTAAATTTTTGGACCTACAAAAACAACAAATAGAAAACACCGTGTCTAATATTTCAGATACAACAAATCGAGTCACCAATAGTGTTAATGAATATCAACAGACGAACAGAGAGATTCTTGATAAAAGTATTGATACTACAAACAAATATCAACAAGAGACCAATAACACAATTCAATCAATTACAAACAACACTATAGAGTTACAAAGGAATTTTGCTAATACTTTTCAATCAGTATTTTCAAAATTTATAGATGATACATCAAAATCTTACTGGAACAATTTTCTATATCCACAACGATATACAGATGTATATAATAAGTCTAATCAAAATGTGACTGACAATACTGTAAATGCTACAAGACGAATAAACTATGACGTTGTATTGGCATCTACTGAAACCTTTAACAAATCAATAGAAATTGCACAAAAATACTATAGCGAGTCAGTTCAAAATTACTTTAACTTTGTAAATAAGATAGAAAAATCTTATTACAACCACTAATTTTTTTAGTTTTTATTATGTTTATAGATCAAAAGAGAACAAATGAAAATTTGTCTTAACTTTATTTAACTATATTGTCCAAATATATATACGAAGAGGTTCTCTTTGGAGTTCTTTGGACTGAAAAATCAAACTAGATGTCATGTGTCTTACATGAGCCTCAATGAACCTTTTCCTTTGGGATCCAAACCTAAATCCAATGTATAATCGTCATTATTTAATGGTTCTATCGTTTTTCTATTTTTATCAATCTCTTTTTTTCGTTTTTGTAATAATTTTTTATTTTTAATTCTGTAAATTCTTATATCTTTGACTAAAAGAAAAGGAATCACATATAATTTAGGAGGAAATAGTTATGTCTCTTGGAGGTTAAGTCCTTATTTGTTTAATTAACCGGTCCTCTACTTGTAATAAAGTTCTTCTAATATCTTTTTAGTTTGATAATATAACATAAATTTTAATCATATTGATCATATTGAGCACTTTATCTATATAATTTTTAAAAACGTTGTTGTTTACTATGCTAACATTGAGACAAATTTATTCTATTTTTCAAATCAGACAAAGAAAAAAAGGAGGAGAGATAATAAGATTTGAAAAGTAATAAATCAGATTCAAAAAATTATGATAGTGAACGATTTATAGAAAGTGGTGATATTTTTTTCTTTTATCGACCAAAAATTGATACTAAAGAAGTAAAAGACATTGAAGATGTTCAACGATTTTATATGGTTACTTGTAATGATATCAACAAAAACACAAATAAAAATAAAAATAAAAATAAGAATTATAGACTTTTTATGCTAGGTAGCAAGAAAATGCCGGAGATAGTAGAAGGAAAATCTGGCTCAGAAGAAAGAAATTGGGCTTTAAATATATTAACTACTTCTAATTCTGATGAAATACATAATGAACTTCTTTTACCTGTAGAATATACAACAAAAACCAGAGGAAAAAGAAGACTTCCTGCAGCACAGCCTGCTGGAGAAGGGAAATATTCAATTCTTAGACATGATGGTCATACTGAATTAGCTTATATTTTGGAGATACCAAAAATTCCAGGTCCAATTCAAACAGAATTTGAAATAAAGAAAGAAGCAAGCTATATTGTATCTGTAAAGAATCCTGAAATCTTTATTCCTGGTTATGATGCATTTTCGAAAAAAGATAGAAAGCCTAATTATCCAAAACATATTAAGGAAAAGTTTGGAGAAAAGAGATGGATAAATGTAGATGATCCTGAAATACTTGACTATGAAAATACACAACTTTTGCTAATTGGTGCTAGAAAAAGAAATGTCGAGGAAGAACTTGGTATAGAAATAGATGAAGAAAAAGAGAACAAAAATAATGCAGATATATTCAAAGAACTCAAGATAAAGAAAGAGGAAATTCCTATACAATCCTTTCTGAAAGGTAAATTTCCAAAAGAAGAGGAAATACCTATGTCACAAGGTATAAAGGAAATACCAAGTGAAAAGGCTCCTGGAGTAAAAGGAGGACAAAAAGGAGGTAAGATTGCAACAGCAAAAGCTCCATCTGCAGCTGCTATTGCAAAGATACTTTCTGGAATAAGTTTCCCAGTGAATAAAACGGAACTAGTAAAATTTGCTCGTAAAAAGGATAAATCAAAAGTAGTAGAAAATGCCAATGATGAAATATTTGTTATACTTGATAAATTACCTGAAAAGACTTATCATAAAATGACAGATGTTGAGATTGAGGTTGGAAAGTTAAGATGAATAATTATGAAAATACAATATCTTTTTTTATAGAAAAAAGTCTTTATACTTGTAAGAAAATATAGGTTAAAATTTATTTATTCTTAATAATAATAGGACTTAATTAATATTATTCAAAAAGTAAATCCTTATTATATCTACATTATTACGATAATATTAGACTCTTGATTTTGCACCGCTATCGGTGTTACTCCCTCCTTGGCATATTTTAGGTTTCTATAGTCTAATAATACCAAATTATAACATTCTGCATACATTATCTAGATATAGAAGATTATTATCTGTCCAATCCTTTAACACCTTTAAACTTTGTTGTACATTTAACAATGATATGAGTTATTCGGATGAGAAAAATAGCCAACATGATG
>JAATVK010000196.1 GCA_014523485.1 Nitrososphaerales archaeon TH5894 | reverse complement strand
GCTACTGAAGGTGCTGAAAATGCTACTGAAGGTACAAGAGAGCAGATAGAAGAATCAGTGTCTGGTGCACAAAGTGCAGTGACTAATGCTACTGAAGGTGCTGAAAATGCTACTGAAGGTACAAGAGAGCAGATAGAAGAATCAGTGTCTGGTGCACAAAGTGCAGTGACTAATGCTACTGAAGGTGCTGAAAATGCTACTGAAGACACACAAAGTGTAGTAACTAATACTACTGAAGGTGCCAGTGAAACAGGGAAAAATTTCGTAGATCAGATATGGGGACAAATAACGAATCTCTTTAAATAATTTTTTGTAATATTAATTTAGTCCATATTCTTGAACCAAAATATAAACATTGCAAAAGAATTTCATGAAATTACGAAACATTCTCCTGTAACTATCTATTTTAATCGTCATTATCTAGATTGGGAAAATAAGCCGTTTCCATTTAAAATATATTTAAATAAACCAAAAGTAAATTTACCATCTACCTTTTCCTATCCTATCGAAGATTCTATTGAATGTTTGAGGAAACAAATGAATTTAAATCTACCTGAGCAGAAACAAATAGATCTAAACATCTTATCCCAAATACTCTTTTTTTCTGCAGGAATTACACGGAAAATGAAATTAAATAATACTATATACTATATGAGGGCAGCCTCAGCAACTGGTGCTTTATACCCAATTGAAATTTATTTAATTTGTCAAAAGATCGAAAATCTCGATGCAGGTGTATATCATTTTTGCCCAGCAGATTTTACTTTAACTCAATTAAGAAAAGGAGATTTTAGATCAATGCTATTTACAGCTACAGGAAATAACAATAAAATAATTCAAGCTCCAATTACGTTAATTTTTACTTCAATAGCTTGGAGAAATTCATGGAAATATCAAACACGTTCATATAGACACTGGTATTGGGATGCAGGTGTAATTCTCGCCAACTTTTTGGCTTTATGTAACAATAATCTTTTATCTTCCGAAATTATTCTAGGTTATCAAGATGAACTCATTAATAATTTACTAGGGCTACAGAATCAAAAAGAAGCTGCTATAGCATTAGCTTCAATTGAAGGTTATTACAATTATAATAACCATAAACAATCTAATTCTATTCAACTTTCACCTATAAATTGTGAAACCAAACCCCTTTCAAAATATGAAGAAACGGTTTATCCCGATATATGGAAAATTCATAAATCTTCTAATCTCAATAGCCCGATAGAAGTAACAAACTGGCTTTCAATTAAAAATAATGAAGAGATACATTTAAACAAAACAAGAAAAATTTCTTATGATAATAAAATTAATACTACTAACAAGTACAATATCGGGGACCTAATTTTACAACGTGGATCAACAAGAAAATTTTCAAAAAAACCTATAACCCTAACTCAACTACAAAATATTTTATATCTTTCTAGTATCAGCATACCTTTTGATTTTATTAACAATGAACAAAGCCTAATTGATATTTACTTCATAGCAAATTCTGTTACAAATTTACAATCTGGTATATATTATTACAATAAATTAGAAAATAACATACAAAACCTTAAAAAAGGTGATTTTAGGGAAAAATCTGGACATTTATGTCTAGACCAAAAGTTATTTAGTGATGCAAGTGTCGTATTTTTTGTTTTAGCAAGTATGGATAGGGTATTGAAATATTTTGGAAATAGAGGTTATCGAGCTGTCCAACTCGAAGGAGGGATATGTGCTGGAAAAATATATCTTGCTTCATATTCTCAAGGATTAGGCGCGTCCGGTTCAACCTTTTATGATGATGAAGTAACAGAAACTTTTCTTCCTCACTCAAATCAAAAAAGTACAATAATAGCTATAGGTATAGGGATTCCGGATTATGTAGCTAAACCTGGCAAGATCTATACTAACGTATTAAACAAAGAAGACTATACTAAAAAAATTTGATTATTAACAACACTAATAACAAAAAATAACAATAATGACCAAATTAAAGTTTGGATTAACAATCCCACAAGGCTGGTGGTCAGATTTACCGACAAATGATCCTATAAAACAATATGAATTTTCTAAAAAAATCTCAAGATCAGCAGATAGACTCAATTTCTATGGTTTATATGCATATGATCATTTTATTCCACATCATGAATATAACATAAATAATAGTTTTTTTGAATGTTTCACATTATTATCTTCAATTTCTTCTATCACCAAAAGAATTAGATTGGGACAAATTGTTACCTGTAATTCTTACCGTAATCCTGCATTATTAGCAAAGATTCTTTCAACGCTGGATGTAATTTCTAAAGGACGAGTTGAATTAGGAATAGGAGCTGGCTGGTATCAAAATGAATATTCCTCATATGGATATAATTTTCCTTCCAATATGGAAAGAATCAAACAACTAGATGAATCCATATCCATAGTAAAGGCAATGTGGAAATATGAAAGAGCTTCATTTCATGGTAGTTATTTTTCAATTAAGGAAGCTATTTGCAAGCCGTATCCTATACAAAAACCTCATCCTCCAATTATTGTAGGCGGAACAGGAGAAAAATACCTTTTAAAAATAGTAGCAAAGCATGCTGACACATATAATAATCCATTTGGTAGTCCAGCAGATATAAGAAAAAAACTTGCAGCTTTAAAAGAACATTGTCATGATTTGAGAAAAAGTTATAATGATATAGAGCTTTCTGTATTACTTCCATGTATTATTAAAGAATCAGAAAAAGACGTTATTGTAGAAATAAATAAATGGAAGAAAAAGAATGAAAATATTTCTGCTTTTTTGGAAAGAAAAAGTGGAGGTTATACAATCGGAACACCTGAAAAGATTTT
>JAATVK010000195.1 GCA_014523485.1 Nitrososphaerales archaeon TH5894 | reverse complement strand
GTATATCTTGTGCAAAATTTTTTTGGTCGCTTATAGATAAAAATATCTGTCCTGACCATGAGGCCTATAATTTTATAGGAAATCCTCCTACCAATAAAAGACTAGATTATATAGGAGCATGGAAGGAAATTGAAAAATATTTTCAATCAAATGATCATTCCATTGTAAGACGATATCCTGTAGTCTGTAGGTGGCGAGAAGATCTTTATTTTACAATTGCATCAATAGTGGATTTTCAAAGAATAATGAATAATAAAGTTATTTTTGAATTGCCGTCAAATCCTTTAGTAGTACCACAAATGTGTTTAAGATTCAATGACGTTGAAAACGTGGGGGTAAGCGGCCGTCATTACACTAGTTTCTGTATGATTGGTCAAACATGTAATGCAGATGCACCTGGAGGATATTGGAAGGATCATTGCATTGACTTAGACTTTGGATTATTAACTAATGTTTTGGGAATAAAACCTGAAGAGATTACTTTTGTGGAAGATATTTGGATGGGTGCAGGAGCTTTTGGGTGTTCTTTAGAGTATTTTGTACGTGGTCTTGAACTTGGTAATGCTGTTTTTACAGAATTCGAAGGAGATGAAAATAACTATAGAATTATGAAAAATAAGATTATTGATATGGGTGCAGGCTTGGAACGATTCTCATGGATTACTATGGGTACTCCAACCAGTTATGATTGTTCATTTGGATCAGTTATAAAATATTTAGAAAATTTTATTGAAGTTCAAAAGGATGAAAATTTTCTATCTAACTATTTTAAATTAGTATCTAGTAAATTCAACAATATTGAAGATGATTCATCTGATAAAATAAAAAAATTGAAAAAAACTATTGCTCAAGAGATGAGAATACCATTTGAACATCTCGAAAAAATTGTATCTCCATATGAGGCAATTTATACAATAGCAGATCACACTAGGACTTTGTTATTTGCTATTTCTGATGGATCATTACCTTCTAATGTAGGAGGAGGTTATAACCTTAGAATTCTTTTACGTCGAGTTTTATCTATTATTGAAAGATTCAAATGGAATATAAAAATTGAAGATCTAATTGATACACATGTAGAATATCTGAAAAATATGTATCCTGAACTAGAGGAAAATAAGCAAGAGGTTTATACTATTCTTAAACTTGAATCTGAGAGATATGCAAGCACAAGACAACGAATGAATGATATTGCATCGACAATACGTAAGAATAACAAACAACCAACGGTAGATGACCTTATAAGATTGTATGAATCCGATGGTATTACTCCTGACTTTCTTAAAGAAATCAATGTAATAAATGAGATACCTTCGAATTTTTACGTGAAACTATCAGAATTACATAATATTAACCAAAAGTCTCTTTACTCTCCGTCAATAGAAGGATTGGAAGGCTTACCTCCTACTAGATTATTGTATTATGAAGATTCTTCCATCCGAGAATTTTATGCTCAAATCATCAAAATAAAAGAAAATTATGTAATTTTAGATCAAACATCTTTCTATCCAAGAGGAGGGGGACAAGAACCTGATAAGGGAAATATTGGTGATGTTAAAGTCTTAGAAGTCATAAAACAAGGAGATATTGTCCTTCATAGGATAGAAAATTTATCATCTCTTTCAGAGGGGCTACGGATTAAATGTAGATTAGATGAGGCAAGACGCGATTCAATAACAAAACATCATACAGCTACTCATATATTAAATTCTTCATCAAGAACTACACTTGGTTCATGGGTGTGGCAAAACTCTGCCTTTAAAGATGTTAATTATGGAAGACTTGACATAACTCACCATTCTGCATTAAATAAAGAAGAAGTTGAAAGAATCGAAAAAACTGCTAACGAAATTGTAATGAAAAACCTTGATGTAAATATAAAAGAATATGAGAGAGGAGAAAGTGAACAAAAATTTTCCTTTCGTATATATCAAGGTGGTGTAGTTCCATCAAATAAAGTACGAATAGTGAAAATAAGTGAATTTGACATTGAAGCATGTGGAGGAACACATGTCAATAGAACAGGTGAATTAGGTTTAATTAAAATCCTCAAATCAGAAAGAATTCAGGATGGTGTTGTTCGATTAGAATTTGTTGCGGGAAAGGCTGCTATAGATTACATTAAAAATCAGGATAGAAATATTTCATTTATTACTCAATCATTAGGTTCTAGTAAAGAAAAACTAACACATTCATTCAAAAAACATTTAGAAGAATCAGAAAAGCTTAAAACAAAAATAAAAATTCTTTTACGAAAAACTTCTCCAATTCTAGCCAAATCTATATCCACTAATAGTAAACAAATATCACCAAATGGGGTGAAATTATTTACAACATCTGATGATGAATTAGATGAAGAATTCCATATTACAATAGGAGAAAAATCCATTAACCTTGATCCTTTTCTCATATATATTTCACTAATCTCCAAAGGGGAGGGAGAAGGCATACGCGTAATAGTTTTTGTTGGTGAAACTGCAAGAAAATATGGTTTTAATGCAGGAAAAATAGCAAGAGCCATTTCTATTAGTTTAGGCGGCTCTGGAGGAGGAGATTCAAAGTTTGGTCAAGGCGGAGGCAGATTTAAGAATAGAATTGAAGAGATTTTAAATTCATCAGAGAGATATGTTAGTGAAACACTCAAGAGGTGAAAATAATCTGGATAGTAGAGAAATAAATGATAAGAGTATTAATTGGAAAGAACTGGAAGCAAAATGGAAGTCTAGATGGAAAGAAGAACATCTTTTTGAAGCCGATTATGATAATACTAATAAAAAAAAATATTTCATAACTGTTGCATTTCCCTACCCTAATTCTCCACAACATATAGGACATGGGAGAACATATTCACTAGCTGATGTTCATGCTAGATATATGAGAATGAAAGGATATAATGTTTTATTTCCGATGGGATTTCACTATACTGGAACTCCTATCTTAGCTATGTCAAAAAGAGTAATCGCAGAAGATCAAGATTTAATTGAAACTTTTAAAAATTTATATAATGTGCCTGAAAATATCATCAAATCATTTATAGAACCAGAAAATATTGCAAAGTTTTTTCATAATGAGATAAAATTAGGAATGCAAGATATGGGTTATTCTATCGATTGGCGACGAGAATTTACAACCATTGATACATTATATTCGAAATTCATTACTTGGCAATTTAAAACATTACAAAAAAAAGGGTTAATTGTACAAGGTTCTCATCCTGTAGGCTGGTGTCCCTATGATAAAAATCCTGTAAGTCAACATGATACTATTGGAGATGTAGAACCAGAATTTAGTGAATATGTCTTAATAAAATTTAGGTTAGCTGATAATGATATAATACTTCCGACTGCTACTTTAAGACCTGAAACTATATTTGGTGTCACAAATCTTTGGGTAAATCCTGATATTGAATACGTTCTAATAGATGTAGATAATAATGCTGAACAATGGATTGTTACTAAAGAGGCATTAACAAAATTAGAATTTCTTAAACATAGTATAAAAATTAATAGAACAATCAAAGGAACTGAATTAATTGGTAAATTTGCAAAAGATATTATTAGAAATATAAATATTCCTATTCTCCCGGCAAAATTTGTAAAACCTGATACAGGAACTGGAGTAGTAATGTCAGTCCCTGGTCACGCTCCATATGATTTTCAAGCTATTATTGACTTAAAAAAGGAAAGAAATTTACTATCATATAATATTGACTTATCACAAATCAATCCAATAAAAATTATAGAAATTCAAGAAGCTAATTTAAATGGCAATAATTTAATATCATGTGTAGAAGATGCAATATCAAAGTTGAAAATTAACAATCAATTAGATTTAGGTCTGGAAAAGGCAACAAATGAAGTCTATCATCTGGAATATTACCAAGGCAAGATGTTACCTAATACAGGAAAATATTCTGGAATGGATGTTCAATTAGCTAAAGAAGAAATAAAAAATTATTTGCTTGCTACAAAAAACTTAGCTGAAATTTTTTATGAATTCGTTAATAAGCCAATTAAATGTAGATGTGGGAATGAATGTTTTGTCAAGTTACTAAATGATCAATGGTTTATTAATTATAAAGATAAAGAATGGAAGCATAAAGTACATAATTATATAGATAAATTAAGTATTATTCCTGAAGAGCTTAGACAAGAATTTCACAACGTAGTTGACTGGTTAAAGGAAAGAGCTTGTGCAAGGAAATCAGGTCTTGGAACGAAACTTCCATGGGATCATGAATGGATAATAGAAAGCTTATCTGATTCAGTTATTTACATGGCTTATTATATAATATCAAAGTTCGTTAACGAACAAAAATACTCAATGAAAACAAGTCTAAATAATATTGATGACTCTTTTTTTGACTATATACTATTAGGTATTGGAAATGTTCATGATGTAGCAAAAAATTGTAATCTTTCCATATCATTATTACAAGAAATCAGAAATGAATTTATTTATTTTTATCCAGTTGATTCTCGACATTCTGGACGAGATTTGGTTCCGAATCACCTTACTTTCTTTATTTTTAATCATATTGCTATTTTTGATAAGAAGTTTTGGCCATGCCAGATAGTAGTCAATGGTTCTGTTTTAATGGAAGGAAAAAAGATGTCAAAATCATTAGGAAATATAATACCATTAAGAACAGCAATACAAGAATATGGAGCAGATACAATTAGACTAGCAATATTGATTTCATCTGAGCTTCTTCAGGATGCAGATTTTTCTTTTGATACTGCGAGATCTATTAGAATAAAATTATTAGAATTCTACACTCTTTCACAACAGATATTGAATTCTAATTTTTACAATAAAGTATTAAACCAAAATTTATCAATAGATGAATTACTTTATCTAGATATATTTGAAAATGAATATCCTTTAGAGCTAGAAGATAGGTGGTTAATAAGTAAATTACAAAGGCTAATAAATAATGTTACAAAATCAATGGAAACATTACGTATACGTGAAGCTCTTCATAATATTTTGTATGTTTTCGATCAACATATTCATTCGTATAAAAAAAGAATTAATGCTAAAAAACGAAGTGATGATAATATAGTCAATAAAATACTAATTCTTTGTTTTTCTATTAGAATAAAATTATTATCTCCATTTGCTCCATTTATATCTGAAGAAATTTGGAATAGTTTAGGTAATCGATCTTCAATTGTTTCTTCAAAATGGCCGATTGTTTTCAATGAAAGGATTGATCCATTATCAGAGGAATCGGATGAATTCATAAAAAGATTAACATTAGATATATCTAATATTATTAAAGTAACTAAAAAATTACCTAGTACTATATATATATATTGTTCTTCTTCTGATAAACAAAAAATTTATCAGAAAATTCTTAAAATAATTACTTTAACTAATGAAAGAAATTTTGGAAATATAATGAAAAAATTAATACAAGATCCTGAAACTTCTTATGCAAAAGAGGATCCTGCTTTTGTTAAAAAAACTGTAGAAGATATTCTTTCTGAATCTGTTGAATCAAGAAGTAACAGATTAAATTTGAACTCATTGGATGAAATTTCTATAATAAAAGATTCAGAGAAGCTAATATCTATTGAAATCGAATTTGAAAATATTCGAATAATTGTTTACTCAGAAGAAGAAAAGGAAAAATTTGATCCAAAATCAAAATCTAGATTTTCAAGACCTTATAAACCTGCTATCTATTTAGAATAAGATCCTTTTGTTTTATTACTTTTTCTTGAAATATAAATCGATGAAATCATATACAAGCTAAACCCACAGATTGACATTATTAATCCATATAAAGAAAGTGCTCCTCTATCCTGATAGTATCCTATACCGAGAAGTATCGCTCCTAATACCAAAATAGCTATACCTGCCCTTGCAGAACCTGGCATTTCTTTTTTCTTTTTCACTAGTGATACATGTTTAATTTTTTTGCAATATATTTTTATTTTTGGATAGTGATATTGTATCAATGAAAATTGCTGTAGTGGGAATTGGGGTTGCAGGAGCATATTTAATGAATCAACTTAGTAATAATCATGATATTCATGTAGTTGGATTTGAAAGAATGAAAGAAGAAGAACATGACGCAGTTTGCGCTTGGGCTACCAGCAAAAATGTTATGGTAGACTATACAAAAAAATGTAATCTAAATTTTGATAACTATATCTTACATGATGGTAAAAACATGAGCGTAGATCTTGGTGAAAGCAAGCATATTGATATCGGATTAAAAGGTATGGTTAGTTATGATAAATTAAAACTTATTCAAGATATGATAAAAGGAACAGAAATTAAATATGGAAAAGCACCAAAAAAGGAAAATTTAGAAGCTGACTTTGATCTCATTGTAGATTCTACTGGTTTTCACAGAAATTATCTCCCTAAACTTGACTACGAGATGTGGGTACCTTGTGTTCAATATAAAGTCAAATATGATAATAATAATATCCCATATGATGATTTTTATCTTAAAGGATTTCCTTCTATGTCTGGCTATTTCTGGTATTTTCCATTAGAAAACGGATATGCACATATAGGTGCTGGTGATTTTACAAGAAAAAATCACAATATTTTTGTTGAAAATTTTCTGAAGAAATACAAATGTGAAATAATTAAAAAAAATGGTAGACCTGTACGAATTAGTCCACCATCTAAATCAGAACCATTTTACGATGGTAAAAAGTCTATAGGCGTTGGAGAATCTATTGGTACAGTTTATCCATTACTTGGTGAAGGCATAATCCCTTCAACAATTTGTGCGGATCTCTTTATAAATAATTTGAATAATTTTAAAAAATATAGAGAACAAGTCCTTAAACATTTTAGTATATATCCATTAGTTTTCAAGTTTATTTTGATGAAAATTACAGGTACTTTTAATCTTGTAAAAAACTCTTTAGATCTACTTAGAATATATCATCATATGAAAAATAATCAAGATCGATATGGAATGGAAGTAAAGATAGCGGAATTGATGAAACTCTCTACTCTTTAGCTATAATTTGAAAAATTTCAATATTTTTTATCTTTTTCCCTTTGAGTCACAGTTATAAATGGATTTAAAATAATTCAATATAGATGAGCAATAAAGCTAATACGAATAAATCAGCAATTGAACAAAGAGTCAATGAGCTTGTTCAGCATTCCAGAACACTAGAACTTTATCTTAATGAAGTATTAGAAAGAGAAGCTACAGTTACAAAATTAATTGAAGAAG
>JAATVK010000194.1 GCA_014523485.1 Nitrososphaerales archaeon TH5894 | reverse complement strand
TTCTATTTTTCCTGAAATACCAGGAAAAGATTCTGATGTTGTAATAACCATATCTTTAAAAGACTTTGTATTATTTTTTTTATCATTGTACTTATCATCAGTACTATTTCTATCCAAGCTCAAAGCGGAAATCCAGAAGGAGTCATAAGCTATTGCAGCATATATTAAAGAATCTGTATGATGTAATTTCATTTCTATCTCTTTTTTTAATTCGTTAAAACTAGAAGATTTGGTATCTAGAGAATATAATGGATTAGAAAAATTGGTCTTGATTGCAAATAAAGCAGAATCTATATTTTTTATAAGGTGGTGATTCTCAGCAATACTATCACTTCCATACCATCTTACATCTTCAAGTGAATGATAGTTCAGAGATTGAATTAGGATAGGAGTTATCTCATCGTAAGCTATTATATATACGCCGACTGATTTCTCGCCGTATTTAGTTATTGCACTAGATACAAGACTATTTAATTTCTCTAGGTCCTGATTCCACATTATGAAATTAATTCTATGAAGACTTGTAGCAAATTTTCCTGTATGCGGTTTATAGTTTATTCCTTCTTCAACCTTACCTCCTAGTTTTTCAAAATGATATTTTGTAGATTTGTAAAGTTCATTTCCATAAATATCGCCTCTCCAGATTGGTACAATAACTTTTATACCATCGTCTATCATTCGTTCTGCAATTACCTTTCCTTGGTTTGTATCATCTGGTACCAATCTGAGAAGATTATCTCCTTCTATAGAAAGTAATGGAGAAGTACTAGAATAACTGATAAGTATAATGTCATTAGCATCTGCATATTCTTTCGCAGCTGAAACTGCAGTACTTGTTGCTGGCCCAACAATAATTTTGGCTCCAATTGAATGTAATTGTTTTATTGCCTCAAGAGAATCTTCTGCACTTGATTTTGAGTTTGCAATAACTAGATCGAATTTTGATGTAGAATTTATACTTTCAAAATATCTGTTTACATCATTTTCAGCTTTTTCTAGAGCAATCTTCATTGGTTTTCCCATGGATGAAGAAGAACCAGTCAGTGGTACAATAGCTCCTACCACAAATTCTTCTTTATGATTATTAATTTGTCCAATAGCAGACACTAATGGTTTTTCAGTATTATAGTTTACTAACAATAAACTTTTTTCACTACCATTGAATCCATTACTAATGTAGAATCCAAAGAACAGAACGAGTGAGATAGTAGTAGTGATAGACATCACAATTAACTGTTTAGAAGTTCTGTTTCTAGTCCAAACAGCAATTTTGAAAATAATATCTTTGGATTTCCATTTAATAGAATATCGCATGTACCATACAAGACCTCCAGCAATTAGTAAATAATGGGCAGAAAGTAACAAAGCAGAAATCCAAAGCTGTTCTACAAATGTTGTAAGAACTATTATTGCAAACCAGCTATCTCCTACAACAATTGCTAAGAATCCTACTAGCTCGCATACCCATGGAACAAGGTGACGTTTATCATTTCTTATACCGAGCAAAATTGTTATGGCGAGAATAGTTAATATCGAATTTAAAGTCGGATAGGCAATAGTGACAATAAAGAGCATCAACCCTCTAAAGTTTGATGTTTCAGCAAGATTTAATGTCAAAGTTAAAATATATACTAGGTATACTCCACTTAGTAATATCATCACAAACATAATTTTTTTATCTATAATGTGCCCAAGATTATTTTTTATTATCATTAATCGGTAAATCAAAAATACATATGCAGACAACAAGAAAAAGTCTGCAAGAGATGGAACGGGTGATACAATATCTAAGACTATTTCATAATATGCCCATATAATATTTGCAATAAACCAGAAAATAAGACCAATTGTTAAAAGAATATTTTCTTTATTCTGACTAGTATGTTCTCTGTCTTTAAGAAGAATATAACAAGAAAGTCCTGCAGCAATCAGAGAATTTAAAATCAGGACCCAGTTAGAATAAATTACTTTACTATCGGAATCGGCAAAAATTATAATAGAATTTCCTATAGCTATAGTAGCAAGAACGGCCAGAAAAAAATAGAGCAGTTTCAATTTTCTTTCTTTTCTCTTATTTCTTATTTAAACGAACGTCTAGTATAAAATCTCTATTAGTAACTTGTATACGTATTCAGAAAAATGTGTATAACAAATAGTTTTGAATTATCCAATAACATTTACAACTAAACACAGATCTGAAGTTTTCAAATTAAATAACTACATAACAAAGTAATATTAAATATAAAGATGCTTATCAACTTACAGAAATGATATAAATCCTTTCGATTTTTTACAAATACTGTAAATATCACAAATAAATTTAATTTTTGTTTACTTAAATGAATTCATAAATAAATGATTACAAAAAGTAAAAGTTAATTCCTAGTTCCTATTATTATTGATTCATAATTCTTCTAAAAATGATAGGATTGGAACCTAGAGTTCAATGGGGCCAGTGGGATATGGAACAAATTTGACCTCAATTTTGGTTCCAAATATTTCTAGAATTAGAAAGAAATGACCGTTGATATTTAAAGAGAGAGTATCAACTGTTCGTAACTATGGTCATAGATTTCAATGATATTGCCGAATGGATCTTCACAAAAAGCTACTTTATAATGCTTGTCCGGAACTATCTCCCAAATCTTACTACGTTGCTTTCCTCCACTGTCGGA
>JAATVK010000193.1 GCA_014523485.1 Nitrososphaerales archaeon TH5894 | reverse complement strand
GTTCATTTTGAAATTCCAGCATACGATGTAGAACGTGCAAGAAAATTTATACTACTTTGTTTGGATGGAAGATAAAAAAGATTGAAGTAAAGAAGGATGGAGATATAATGCATTATTGGATGATATCCACTTCATCAAAAGAACATAGTAATGAAAAATCTTCTCTAGATGGAGGCTTAATAAAGAGACAGCATCTCAACAACCAAATTTGAATTACTTAAGTGTATCTTCAATTGATGAATATCCAAATAAGGTTTATGAATTAGGAGGCAAAGTTGTACTGCCAAAAACTGAAATCACAGGCTATGGATTCTTTGCTGTATGCATAGATAGAGCCTGGTTATCTTTGCTGTTAATCATTATTTGTTCTTCTGTTATTATACTAAAAGCCATAGCCAAATAGTAAGGAGCGAATAATAAGAAGGCGATGGCTTGATTGCTTGATTCATTGGACCACAATAACAGATTTGTTGTTATTGATATATACATTCTTGAACCTGATAAATTTATTGCTTTATTCTATAAAAGCCATAGCCCTCCTTTTTGGATCGAATGACTGGCCAACGAAGTGATATATAGAAGACTATGGCATTGTGGAATTTGTAAATTATATTGCTAATATTATTATTTAATAATCTGAGACAAAAGTTATTGACAGCAAGAATGAATTATAAATTGTCATAGCCTGAACTCAAACAATTACTTATTTAGGTTTGTGTACACATTCATGATCTTGTTCCAGACTATGACTTTTGAATCATTTGATCTGCCTAGATTCTTTTCTTTTTTTATGGATTGAAGGTAAAATATTAGTTATTGAAATGCATATATTGATTTCTTCTTGATCTCATTGTTTACTTTGAATATCTATCTTAATTGATTAAATAAAAAAATAAAAAAAATGATGGAGATTTAAGGTCTATCTCAATGGGCTGGTGGATTGTCAAAGCAGACTGCAAAAACAGTAATCGTAAAGATACCACCAATTTTCTAACATTGATATTTGTCTATCTTTTAATTTCAATACCTGGTTCATATCCAATTTGTAATCATGAAAGTCCTGCCATTCTGTTAGTAATCTCCTTATAAAGTAGTCTTGTGTCTCTCTTCTCAATTTCAATTTTGATATTGTTACTAAAGTACCCACGGAAATGGCCATAGTAGTTGTTGGACCTTTCTCTGGTTTTCCTCTTCGGCCCACCTTACTATCTAAACCTCTTCTTCTAGCAGCAAGTGTTTAGTATATTCCTTTAAAGGTTGATTATCGTTTAAGTGATCTGGACCAATCGCTAAAATCGCCTGTCTAATTTCTTCACTAACAAAATTGTCAAATGATTTGTTTTGTTGATAAGCAATTAACCGACCTACAAACGCAATGTTCTTCTTTAACCTTAATGTTACCTGGATCTCAAGTTAATGATACGGAATATGCGAAAATGTTTCCGCATACTATTGATTCAATCATATTTCTTAAGTATTTCTTTCTTCTCGAAATAATCCATATCTTCTAATATCTTATCACACTCTTCTTTATAATTTAAATCTTCATCACTACCATCTTCTTCTGCATATTCTTCTAACTGAATACACAAATAGGCTTTCTTTTCGAACCTCTCAGTTGCAAATTTTTTAAAGTCGTCAAAAGCACTATCATCATCACTATCACTAGAACTACTACCGTATGCATTACCAAACAAAATAATAGTAGTTGATGATAAGATTGCTGCAGCAATAAACAAAACTTTAGATATTTTCCTCAATTTTGGTATTACCTGCTATTAACCACTTTGAATAAAATACTGCGTATTATTAAATATATTTGGTTCTCGCAATTCAATTTCAAAAAATGGTCACTTTACCTATAGTAACAGCAGTAGAAATAAAAGTTTATTGATTTATTCAATTCACTTTGAGTTATTATTATTTTTGATTTTACTTCTACTAGAGATCTTTGCTGTTTTTCCTTCCCTACTAGAATCTATTTTATTTAGAAACAATATTAAGGATTGACCTATAGTTATTGTTATAGATCAATCCTGCGTTAGATACCCATCTATCGCTTTCTGGATTTGTTTTTTTCTTGTAATTTATATAAATACTATACGATCCTTTAAGGATTTTGGTGGAAATCAATTCGTTCGAACTAGAACCAACAAAATAATACTTTTATTTATTTATCAATTTATCTTGTTCGAAAATTAAAGATAACATCAAAGATTCGGTAGAAAATTGTTCACCTTTAGCATTTATTGAATCTGAATATTTGTAAGATGATTGTAACATTTCTTCAAATAATATTCGATTTGGTTTTCTTAATACAGAATAATAATTATTCCATTTTTCTATTTCTCTTTTTAGAATTGTATTTTTATTATCTATATTTTCAATACTAATATCCTTCTTTAAATCAGCAACAACAGGAGAGTGATCCTTGTAAAAAAGATTTTTTTCTTTTAAAGTCTTGTAATGATGGAAAACTATAGACATCAAAATAGGATATATTCTGATCGGAATAACAGCATTTGAAGAAGCAGAATTATACAAATTTGCAATTGAGAACATATGTGTAAACAATTTTTTCTCGTTCTGATTTCTCAAATATTTTCTAAATGGTTTCCATTTCTCTTCTTCTAAAACTGCAGCAATTCTAAATGATGGTATTGTTCGTCCCACGAGTTCTAAAAGGTTAGTATAGAATATAATGAATAGAACACTATTAGGAGAAAGAGGGAGAGGAGGGTTTAGGCTAGTCCTAAACTTAATTATTCTTTTATCTTTATAGATTGAATCATTTGTTCTATTGTTGGTAAATATTTGTTAAATGAATTAGAATCGGTTCTATAAGTAATAAGATATTCTTTCCCATCAATTAGAGATATAATTTGCAAAATACTATTAGATTGTACGTTATATTTATTATCATATCTTAATTTAGTCGCATTATGGTTATCTAAAGTCGTTGGAACAATTTCTATGATGTCATAATCAGAGATATCACTAAAACCTAAATTTACTAAACCCTTCAATTCTTCCATTTCTAGATCACTTAGTTTATCCAGATCAGTCTCTTTCTCTAGAATTACAAACACACCTTCTTTAGTAAAAGGTAAATCAAACGAAATTCTATTGCCCTCACTATCGGTAGTAAGTTTTTCTTCAGTAATTACATTTTCCCATCCTTGTGGATATTGAAAGGAAACACCTAGAAGATCGCTATTATACTCTTCAAATGGTTGTTGAGCATAAACATGTGTATAAGTAACATGTACAAGAGCTGTGAAGGCCAGAAGTAGCAAAATAGAAGTTATTTTCATCTTGGATTATTCGATAGTTCAACGATTTAAAGATATTGAAAATTAGATCTTCCTATTTTTCTTCTCTAGATATTCTATTAATGCCTCTTGGATTACTTGAGTTAATGTCTTGTTCTCATCTATAGCTATATGTTTGAGTTGCTTGATAATATCTTCAGAAATTCTAAGAGTAGTTTTTGGGACCACGACTACATAATCTTATTTCATATCTGATATTTACATCTATCTGTTTATAAGTATTACCATAGATCTGTTAAATCATACTATCATAAATGCTTATATAAAGACACTTACGTAGATATAGTAACTAACATTATGATGGTCTAAACCAGTTTAAATGTTTATATTATTAAACTTTAGAATAATTAAAAATTATTTATTATATTCTAATGATAAGTAACATAACAAGCAAAGAATAGATTTTCTTTATCTATTCTTATACATTTAATTCTTTTTGTTATATATTGCCCTTGCTGTGATCCCACGTAGCATAGAAATGTGGAATTATTTCAATTATAATTGATTCTCCTCTTACTATAGAATCCATAAGGAACTTTGCCATATTATTATCAAGACTTCCAGTATACTTGATCAATATCTTTTCTGCTATTGATATGTTTCTGTGAATATCATTAGAAATAATGGCGGTACCTTTACCTCTAACTCCTTTATATGGTAAATTAGTTTCATCTATACAAAAGTAAATATTATTTTTCCTTTTGATATTTCTAACTTTCTTCGAGTTCTTGCCTGTTTCAAAGTAGATCTTGTCATTATCAAAATAATACCACACGGGATGTACGTTAGGGTCTTCCTTCTCATCTATTGTCCCTAATCTAGCAAATAACTTGCTATTTGAAAGAAAATTTCTTACCTCATCTTCAGTCATTGATGATCCAAGCCCAGGTTCACTTGCATTAAGAATTTTCATTAGGATTTTCATTAGTAATTATATTTAATAACTTTTTTACTAATATTATATACAAATTTATAATTGCTTCATAAGGTGTGTAAGAATAACGAATGTATGTTAATATGGCTAAGAAGGAGAATTTGTTGTTAAACCATCTCATAAATAGATGAATAAATTTCTTACCTAAATCTTATGGGATCTGAGGGTATCTAATTCTCATTATAACTGAATTAAGTAACATAATATATCAAGTTATTTGTTTTGTTAATTGTTTATTAGTAGTAATATAAATTTTAACTTCAATTAAAAGTAAATTTATTTATTTATTCAAATAACATTTGCTTATGATCTGATTTTATTAGCCTTATATTATAATAAAAATATATTTTTGCTTATTATTTTTTAATCAATAATTTCTGAAATAATTTAGAAGGCTTTGGATATTTAACAGGTAGTTAAATTAAATAAAAAAATCAAGATAGTTTCTAATTTCTTCTCTCTCCTCTCTCATTTTCATTCTATTTCCTTTCATTAATAATTGTTAATGGATGTTATATACTAATATTTTTCAATTGTAAAGCCCTATTCTTATCTATGAGTTTATTACTATATTAATAGATGAATAAACATCACAAACGTTGTTGTAAAATAAATGAAAAAAGTGTAGAAGGAGAGAAACTCTTTTGATAAGTAAAATATTACTTCCACATGATGGTACAGAAATCTCAGATAAGGCACTTGATAAATCTAAAGAATTTGCCAAAGCATTTAATGCTGAACTCTATATATTCCATGTAATAGAACATAGTCCTCTTCCACCATCACTAATTTTAGACCATGATAGACAATGGATAGAAGAATCAAGAAGAAATATTGCAAAGAAATTAAAGGAAGGTTGGATAAAGATGGCAAATGAAAAAATAAATCCTGTATTAGAAAAAGAAAATATAAAATTTAATATATCTATATCAACAGACGAACCACCTATTAGTGAACAAATTCTTAAATTTGCATCAGATAACAAAATAGATCTTGTTATTATTGGCAGCCAGCGATTGAGTGAAATTTCAAAAATTAAAGTATTGGGTAGTGTTTCAAGAAAAGTTTCAGAAAACGTTGAATGTCCTATAATGATAATTCATTGAATAGTATATATAATTTATAATTAGAGAAGTTAATCAAAAGATAAATGTTTTTTATTACAGAAATAAAAAATTAGATTGATTTCCTTCGGTTATATTACTAACCAACTCATAAATCACAAGTCTCATATCGTTTCTCTTATAGTATAAATTGTCTATTACACTGACTCCTCATGTCTGGTAAATGACGTCTAAAGATAATTAATAATTTATTTTAAATTTACAAAGAATAGTTTTACTATTTTCAATCTTTTAGTATACTAAACTTATTCATAAGCGCGCAAACGGAGGATAGTGAATAGTTTTGACATGATTTTGTAGTTCAAAAGTACTTTAAAAAGAATATTTTTTAATATAATTTATAATAGTTGTATTTAACAAATAATATTAATGCCAGAAATGACTAAAGATGAAATCAGAAATTTTCTTTTACAAGGAACTTTTACAGGGAAACTAGGAACAATCAACAAGAATGGAAGTCCTCATATTGTTCCAATTTGGTTTACCTTAGATAATAAAGATAATATTTTGTTTACTACAGGTGACACTTCAGTAAAAGCAAAAAATATTCATCGTGATAATCGAGTTCGTTTATGTGTAGACGACCAAGTTCCTTTTTTCTCATTTGTGACTATAGATGGGATTGCAGAAATAATTAGTAACAAAGCGGAAGAACTTTTCAAATGGGCTAAAATAATAGCAGCAAGATATATGGGTAATGAAAAAGCCGAAGAGTATGGTAAGAGAAATAGTTCTGAAGGCGAACTATTGATAAAAATAAAACCAACCCGAATTATTGGTCAAAAGGATATTGCAAGATGGTAAATAATTAATTCAACTTTTCTTATCTGACTCTTTAAAAATTTTCGAGTTAAGATTAAAAAATTATGTCATAAATCGTTAATAATATAAGGAGGTCCTGAGGAATTGGAATTTTCATTATAACAAGATTAGGTAACATAATATAAGAAAAGTTTTTGTTATTTAAAATATACATTTTCTATATTTTACTTTTCTATTGATTAATTTCTGAAGACTTAAAACGTTCAATTATATTATAGAAATTTATTGAAATAAAATAAAAATTAATGAACTTTATGTGAGCAGGAAATTTATAGATGCAAATGAATTATTATTATTATTTGAATTCAAGATATTACTAAAAAAATATTATAATAGTAATTATTATTATAGTTGGCACTAGACACTATATCTATGGATTTGTTATAAACAGCAAGTGAATAAATTAAAATATTATGACATATATTAGAATAAAACAAGTAAAAAATATTGGTTATGCTTATCTTGTTGAAAGTAAATGGAACAAAGAAAAACATACTTCTCAACAAATTATAAAACAGTATTTAGGTCCAGTATCACTCCTAAATATTGATAAAATCCCCAAAGAATATCAGAATGAATCTGCAATTATAAAATTTTTAGATTACCATAATCTCAATTTTGAAAACTCTACCAAACTAAGTGAATCATTACAAGCAAATTTAATGGAAAAGTTGAAATGTTATGAGATAAATGATCTCCTAAAAATATATCATGATTATACAAAATCTGTCTATACATCACTAGACTTTTATGAGAAAATACTGATACCTGTATTATATAAGATAGGTGATCAATGGGAAAATGGAGAAATAGATGTTG
>JAATVK010000192.1 GCA_014523485.1 Nitrososphaerales archaeon TH5894 | reverse complement strand
ATAAAATTTTTTCTTCATTTGTAAATTGGTCCTAAATATGTTTGTACTATAATTATCTTACCTTTGACTGTGATATTAAACTAAAATAATTAAATCATTTATATAATAATATGAAATATAGAAGTAGGACAGAAATCGTGGGTAATATACTGGACGCTGCAAATGGAGGAGCAACCAAGACAAAAATTATGTACAAAGCTTTTCTAAGTTATGTACAATTAAAGGAATATCTTTCTGTTTTGATTGAGAACGCTCTTTTAGAATATATTGACGGAACTCACAAATTCAAGACTACAGAAAAAGGATTAAACTATCTTAAAATGCATAACGAAATTGGAGAATTATTACTAACTACAATCAAAATAACCAATTAATTTTATGCTGAAAATAGGTAACAACTTAAGATTTTCCAATCGCTGGCGAATAAATAGTTATTTTAGCACTGCTATCAGTATTATTTCACTCCGAAAATTTCTGACAAATTCATATATCTCAAAACTGTTAAAAACATTTTAAAATAAGTTTCTAAGAATAAAAGCTAAATACACGATAGTATTACATATACAGTGGACTCTTATTTTAGAACCGTTATCGGTATTACTCGTCTTTTACTTATATCATGTAAGATGAAACTATTTTTTAATTTAGTTATTATAAGATTTAATATTTGTATTTTTAGTTTGAAAGAATTAGAATATGTTTAGAATTTAATAAAAAAATGTAGAATTTATTGTTTTAGAAATTTTTTATTATCTCTAACACAATTAGGCCGATTGTAATTTTTGCTTGACTGTTCGGGCTGCTTGCTGTAAACCTAGTTATATCTTATTCTTTGCTTGGTCCCCCGAAAGGAAATTAGCAATTTTACCTGTAGTTGGTAATTCATATTCAATAATGTGTATTATATAAGTAGTCATTCTGTTTCTTTTCAAATTCTTGTCTACTCTTCCATAGCTTAAATGGGCTTTCTTTCTGTTCAGTTACTAATCTTTTATTTTGTTCTTTGTCAGTTACTTCTAAAATCATTTCATCTTCTCTTCCCATATATTCTCCTTTTACTTTCATCTCTGAGCCTTCCTCATTTTTAGAACCAGATAATGATTCTGATTCTTTTACAATGTGTTGAGGCCATGCTTGTTTTATATTGTCTGGATTAGTATAGTATTCGAATACTTTATCCACTGGAGCATTAATTTCTATTTCATATTTGATTTATTAACTATTGTTCCAATGGCATTGATTGTTACCCATAAAGAGAGATTAATAGTTAAAAGAATCTATCTGATTTGTCTATATCTCATTATTTTTCTTTTTGTAAATCTTGTAAAGTATCAGTATGAATATGAGATGTTATATGTTCATTACAATAATAAATTGAGCATTTAGGACATTGATTTCTTGGTTTGTTATAGCATTGAAATTTTGTACAAAGTAGTCCCTTCATGGAGTCTAGTCTCCATTCATTGGCACCGGTAATATGACTCATATAACGAATTTTATCTAAAATATTATATTAATTTTATCTTCCAATGAAATTGTTATTTTAATATCATAAAAATAATAACATGATAATCATTATTAGAAAATTTTTTTCTTAAATCCTCCGATTATCTCATCTAAAAAGCCTTGACCTTCCTGACCAGATTTTTCCTTTATCATGTTTACTGATTCTTCATAGACTCTTTTTGCTTTTTGTTTATCTCCGTTACAGCATTCCTTAGAGATTTTTTCAATAACGTTATCTTCTGAAACATTTTGCTTTGTAGTAGTAAATTCCTTTTTCTCGTCATCTGAAAATATATCGGTTATACTAGAAGGTAACATTGATAAAAGACCTGACGCTTTGTTGGGTTCTGAATTCTGAAGAAAGAATCTGGATACAATTGCAATACCTTGTTTTGCAAGATTAGAAGAGATACCTAATTTTTGAGAGATATTGCCTATAAAATCATCCATATTCAATAGAGTACACCAAAATTTAAATAGGTTTTACAAAAATTAAAATAGATTTGTAATCAGATTATATTATAAATCTACATTTACATATAACGAATCTATTTCTCTACATTGATTATTTAATTTTTACAAATTTCAGTTATCTATCCTTAAAATGAAAAGTTATTCAATTAGTTACTATTTATTTATTATTTGTAAAAAAAATTATAAAATTTAGGCTGGTTCTTTAGACTCATCCTCACCTGTATTTTCTGCAGCTTCTTCTCGCAAGGTTTCGGCGGGACCAGTGGTTGAAGGGTCTGATTCTGCCGCTCCTACTTTTTTCTGATTTTTTTGTACAGACTCTAAATTTTCGTTTTCCTGTTGGCTATTTTTCTCTTCCGAATAACTCATATCATTGTTAAATGTACAACAAAGTTTAAAGATGTTAAGGGATTGGACAGATAATCTTCTAACTATCTAAATAATATATTGCAGAATGTCGGTTATTTTCTTTCCAAATAAAAGCTATATACAAGAAAGTAGTTTCTCTACAATAGTAGAATCCTCTTTTAGAACCGCTATCGGTGTTACTCCTTTTTAAATACATCATTAAATAATTCTAAATATTTCAAAAACAGAATAATACGTTTTCAATAATAAAAGCTAAATAGTATTTAATATTCTAACATTTTTCAGCATTAAAATTATTTATAAATAATAGCTATTGAATTATACAATAACCATTCACTAAATAAAATAAATAGTATATGTTACTGAATGATTCTACCAATTCTAAATATAATTAGAAAGTTAGTTAACAAATATGTACAAGTCAACATACAAGTTTGGCCTTTTTTTGATGGCTTCTTTAATAATGTTAGTACCCTTTGCTAACACAAATCTATTTTCAAATACAGCAATGGCTCAAGGATACGACGATAAATATTATGGCGATGATAGTTATAGCAAATATCCAACCGACAATAAAAAATATGAATGTAGAACAGGTCCGTTTGAAGGATTCTTCGTAAGTTCTGTAGAGTTCTGTAAGCATGCTAAATTTAATGATAATGATAGAAAAGACAATGGATACGATGATAACGATAAAAACCTACAAATATTTCCTGCTAACAAAGTAGCAGAACTTGGAGATAGATGGTGGCAATGGATAGTATCATTAAACAATATAACAGATGCAAATCCATTTACAGAGACAGGTCAAGCTGGTTGTGATGTAGGTTTACAGGATGATGGAAGATTATTATTTCTTGTAGGTTCACCAAGTGACCCTCCTCTTAGTGACATATTCCCAATACATGACTGTAAAATAAAAGATGGTACATCTATTTTGTTTCCTATAGTAAATGTATTTTGTGCTGCTTTTGAGACAAATCCGCCGCAAAACGAATCACAAACTAGAAAATGTGCAAACGAAGCACAGGATAGAGCTTTTGACTTGCAATTAGAAATAGATGGAAAAGAGATTCAAAATCTAGAGAGACAGTATAGAGTTGATTCTCCTCCTGGAGGCTTTGAATTTACTGCAGTACCCGGAAATCCAGCTACCTCTTTATTAGGTTCTTCTATTGGTGTATCTGATGGTGTATGGATTCTATTGAAACATTTACCACCTGGCGAACATACTATAACATTTAGCGGAAAATTTGATTTTACAGGCATAATTCCTGGAGAAGGGCCAATTATTGTAGATGCAGGTGCAACATACAACTTAGAGGTAATACCTAAATATTATTGACCTCTAATGGATAAAACAAATATTTAGAATAGTTATTTCTAAATATTATCCTTTTTTTGATAGTATTATAAAATAAGTTTCTAATAATAAAAGCTAAATACAAGGTATTAGTAGTATCTCTACAATAGACTCTTCTTTTAGCACCGCTATTGGTTTTACTCTCTTCTATGTAAATTTCTACTGAATTTACATATATTAATATTTCAAAAATAAGTTATAATAATAAAAACTAATACAATGTAGTGATACAACTGTTCTAATTTTAATTGGTAAATTATATAAAGAATATTTTAGTATAGTTACTTTAACTTTTCTTGTGGTATTAATAGTAAAATATGTAAATCACTTATCTAATACTATGGGAAATAGAAGTAGGACAGAGATTGTGGGTAATATACTTGATGCTGCAAATAGAGGAGTAACAAAGACAAAAATTATGTACATAGCCTTTCTAAGCTATAACCAAGTACACGAATACCTTTCTATATTGGTAGAAAATAACCTAATAGAATACCGTCATGAAACTCAGATTTATAAAACTACTGAAAAAGGATTACACTTCCTTAAAATGTATAACAAAATTAGAAAATTTTTACCTCAACTACTATAATCAAAAATAACAATTTAGGTCTTTTCGATTTATACTAAAACTTCTATATATAATTTTTATAGTAACTCCCATAAATTTATTTTAAGCTAAAATTCTAGTAATAAATTTAAAAGTTAGTTAAACCCTATCGTTAATATTTTAATAATTGCTTTATAGAAGGTTATAATATCTTTGGTATAGAAAATTACTTAGTATTTAATCTTATAATATTTTAAGAAATGAATTTCCTAATAATAATAAACAAAGGAAAATCACAATAAACATTCACTAATCTAATTTAGTACTACTATGTTAGCAAGTATTTCTAAGCACTTCAATTATATTTTAATTGCTATCTATATTATTAAATGAAAATCCCCCCAATAATTCCTTATATTATTACATCGATTTCATTAGGTCTTGTTATATTTTTATTGGCAAAAGTAGTTCATCATACTCTATCAAAATAAATCTATTAAAAGTTATTTTAAAACTATAATAAGTTAAAAATTTAATAAAAATAAAAGAAATTACACAGATATTCATACGAAAAAAACTTGAAGATATTAAGGATCATACATATTATTTAAGCCCTTTACAAGGATTTGTACTTTTTAATTGAAGAAAAAGAAAGAACAATAGGAGACGAATAATGAAAGAGTGACTTTCAAATTGTGTTTAAAAAGTGATACAAAAAACATTTTATTTCACAAAACAGATCTATAAGATATTAGCAGTAGTAGAATGTTGCATAATATTGCATGTTTTACTAAAAATAATAATAATTATGATAGTAAAATGGAGTTTAGAAAATAAAAAATGGCTTTAGAATAACAACTCTATGAAAGACAGATGCAGTTAATATTTAGGATGTTATTGGAAAATAAAATAAATGAGCAAATAGCATCTGAATTAAAGATAACTGTTCGCTCGGTCCAAAATTATAAACGAAGGATTGAACAGCGTTATATGGCTTATCAGAGAAGGAAGACTGATTCTACCATTTTTCTTGAGATTAATTTACTGAAGAATCGTCTGTTGAAATTGTACAAATATTTAGAAAATAAAGTAGTAGATGCTGAAACTAATTGTTCGGATATTGCAAAATGTGCCGATGTTGCTGCTGGTATTGCAACTAGCATCATCAAACTCGAATCGAAGGAATTAGAGCGATAAAACAATTAGGTTTAGGCGCTACAAAAGTAAAATCAACAGTATAAATCATAGCAGAAGATTTGAAAAATATTGGAGAGAATGAAGTAAAGAATTATCCATTAGTTTCTCTTAAAGATGAAGAACTTAAATTAATCTTTAATTTATTAGACCCAACTACATTAAACTACATTAACAAAGGTTTTGATGAAAATTCCACCATCTGATATTCAAAAATTCAAGAAAAAATAAGACTTCCTGAATACAACAAAATTGTAAATAAAATATCTTCAATTCTTCAATAAATTATTATCAATAGTAGAGTATGTCCGAGAAAAAAGCAAATCTTGCAAACTCTTCTGAAGTTAAGGAAATAGATTTAGCTGTGAATATTCTATTTCTAATCTATTGATGACTAGATTATTTGAAAGAAATAAGGAACATTCACTATTATTGTAATGTACTCTTTGTATTTGTATTTTCTTATTGGCCTGAGTTTAAAAAATACCTCTAGAGCATTTTAACCATTTAAAGATAAAAATAGAAATTCCGAACCTCTTTTGAATTAGATTCAAAGGTCTGGTGCATACCAAATATACGGTTATTTTGCAATAAATATAGGATAATAAAAAAGCTAATTTTCAATTACAATTATTATAGGATAAATTTACATACCACTACCGCTGCTATCATTGTTCATTGACATATTCATTGAGTTAGAACCTATCATAGAACCAGGATTGACAGCATTTTTAGAAGGAGAAAGAGTAAATGTCATTTCGTTTGTCATATTTTGATTATTTTTACTACTATTATCTTCTACTTTCTGAGCAAGATCTAAAACAGCAGGTTTTGTTAACATAAAATGTACTACCTCTTTTGTTGAATTTGTTCTATCTACCATTAATAAATTAGGAGACAAATCAATATTATTAACAGTACCTTCATAGCCATTTGCGGCTAGAGGGCTAGGATTTGGAATGGATATTTCCTCATGTACATTTAGATTCACTTTTTTTAATCTATCAAGATTCCAATCAAAAGGCATTGCAAATTGTAATTCATTGTTTGAAGAATTATAGGTAAAATTCTTCAATTTATCATAATATGAAATTGTCTCTATAGGATAAGTTGCTCCATTAATTTGAATATCTTTATCTAGTGTATAACCTACACTAAGCCAACCTTCAAACACTGGTTGTTTATCTTGTGGAAGAAAGGTT
>JAATVK010000018.1 GCA_014523485.1 Nitrososphaerales archaeon TH5894 | reverse complement strand
GTAGAATTTGGTTTAGATATGAATTGAGCATGATTAATAGGTGGAATAGCACGAGTAATTGGCAACCCTGCTTTCTGCCATGTACTGAATCCAATATCTAAGAGCTTTGTATTTGAATGACCATGATACATCAAAGTCCAGAATATCCTTGCTGCTGAAGGATCCTTGTATTCACCATAAACTACAACTATTTTAGAGTCATCAATACCTAGATCACCAAAAATCTTTTCAGCAGTTAAACTATCTACTACCAAGTTTGCCCCGTTCTTAGCAAGTGAAATTATTCGCTCAACCCCAAGAACTCTTGCATTTTCAATGTGTCCTAACCTATACGATAAATTTCCTCTGCCATCTATAACTACCAGGTCAGGATTATCCAGGTGTGCTGCGAGCCATTTACTATCTACAGTTACTCTCATATTATCTAATAATGTATTATCCCACCACATGAGTTACACTCCTTTTATATACTTGTGTGGGTGTCAGGTAGTTCAATGACATATGTACTCTTTTGTTCTTATAGTATTTAATACATCTTTTGCATAATTGGAAAGCTTACAGCTATATTCCTTATTTCTTACCGATACAAGAATTTTAGAAAAACAGTTAGATCTCAAATTATTAGAAGTAGCAAACCGAAGCAATTACTACAATCCATACCCAGAATAGATCTTCTAAAATTCCCTCTGAAATATGTGAATTTTTATTTAATACTACAAGCATAAAGGAAGAACACAAGAATTAGAACATGTAGAACATACAAGGCCAAGTAGTGTAGGTTAATTTATTAACTATAGTAAAAGTTAATACAAATATGTCTAGAAGTGATAATGATATGGATAATACTACTACGAAAGTCCTTTTTGATTTTACCAAAAATATTTTGAATTCTGACAAGTCTATAAGATGGGTAGCAATAACTGATCAAGACGGTATTATTCTAAATGAACAAAATAGAGAAGAAGGATATAAATCACTTTTGACTAAAGAAGAGAACCAGGAATCTGCCGTCAATACAATAATTAGACAAAAAACAAGGACTAAATTTGAACCCAAAATAGGAAAATTAAGTTATGCACTTGGAAGATATCAAAAATTGAGTAGATGTTTGATTCCAATCAATGAAAATTATTATTTAATTTTAACTATAGATTTTGAGGAAACTAATTTTGACAAAATAATAATAGAAAAAATCGTTCCTTTAATTAAAAAAGAGAAATTCTTTATTAGATAACCTTCAATACGCAATAGAACATAATATTGTTAATGTAATTCAAAAATGATTTTTATTTTTTGGGTGCCTCAAAAGTGTAGAAAAGATTCAAGCTTATCATATAGAAGATAAAATAGTTAAAGAAAGATATCAATATTATAATAAATGTACAAAAAGGATATCTAATAATTTCTGTTGTAAGTCATTATTATAATATTTTATTTAACTATATATCTTAATTTCAAGCAAGTTGAATTCTCGAGGGCTTATGAATAAAGGTAAAGCATAGAGTTCAGAGATAAATTATATAATGATAAAAGTAACTAAATCTTAATACAATAAACAATTTTAAATATTATTATTGTTGTCTAATATATAAAGAATGAAAAATAAACCGATACCAGTTCTGATCAAATTATTTTCAATATCATATTGACAAATTAAAACAATTTCTCTTTTAAGCTCTTGTATTCTACTTTTTATTTTATCATTTAATTTAATTGAATTAGAATTAAAAATTCGTAATTATACATTTCAGATTTTTTATTTAGTCATTAATCAAGATTAATTAGTATTTGTTTAAAAATATGGAGAATATTTTCTTTCTATAATTGTAAACCTCAAGTATTAAATCATTCAACTATCTCATTATTGTTATTCTATTATTTAATTTTGGATAAGTGAGATTCTGTCCAGTTTTTTCCTCTAAGAGCAAGAATCTCAAAATTCTCTCTAAAATGAGGACTATTCCATTGTTTTCTTATTCCATATATTATGGGTTTAGCTTTTTCCCATTCTTTCTGTAAACTGCCATATCTATCAAAATAGAAATTTTCATCAAGAAATCCATATTTAATAAGAAGTCCTGCTAATTCGAATCTTGATGTAAATCTTTCAAACAATTGAAACTCTTTACTTCCTTGAGGAAATTTACTTTCAAACTCATCAATTGATTCAGGAATTTCGTCTTTGTGCAATTTACTCCAGAACCATTCTGATGCTAGAAAATCATAATTTGTATTATGCAATTCAGCTATTTTAAGAAGCAGATTGACATCTTCAAAACTAGTAGTTTTTTTTCCGGCTCCTTTTTTATTTTTTTTTCTTGATATACTTCTTGTTGATGTTTTGCTGCCAATTCTTAAATTAGACATAACTATTAAATTATTATTATAATAATTAAGTTTAGCTAAAGTAGATGATACATTGTTTATTTCTATAAACAACAAAATTGATTAAGTAATGCTGATTATGTTAAAAATTAGATCTGTACATTAGTTAAATTAACAAAGAAGATAAAAATCAATATAATATAGAAATAGTTTATTGAGATAATAAATATTAAGAAATAATGTGAGGAGTTTTAAAGATTGGTGGAATAGCTCTGTACTATCAGATATACAACAAAAGATCCGTGAAGGCGATGAAAATAATAAAACTCTCTTAAATCAGATTAATTATGCTTTACTGCGACTACATTTAACTGGTAATCATGATCTAAACCAAGCCCTAAAGAATTAAAAAACTGGTTAGTACATTTAACCTAGCCAAAATATTTATATAATTATCATTTATTCATTTGAATTCCTATTTACTTGGTCTATTGAATAGAAGTGTTCGCTTTTGATAAAGTTATAGTAACTTTTGAAAGGTTAATATCAAATTCAAAGTATATGAACCCACTTATAGAATGGGGCCAGTGGGATATGAAACGAATTTGACCTTAACAATGGTCCTTTAAGATTTTATAGGTTTGAAATCGTCAGTTATTCAATATAAAATTAATTGATAGTTAATACTTTAGAGGAATCCACAATTATAATTTAGAAGATGTATATAAATAAATGAAGGATAAATTATAAACTTAGTGAAAGACACAACGTCTTCAGTTAGAGCAGATGAAGATAACTTTCATACTAAAAAAGACAGTTATCAGAATAACACCTCATCAGCATCTTCTTCAGATACAAGTAAGATAATCGAAAATGTATTGATACTTCAAGGTGGTGGATCTTTGGGGGCTTTTGGTTGTGGTGTTTTCAAGGCCATTTCAAAAAAAAAAATGTGAAACTCGATATAGTTGCGGGTACATCCATCGGCGGAGTGAATGCTGCCATTATAGCAGGCAATAAAAATGAGAAATATCCAGAACAATTTTTAGAAAAATTTTGGCTTGAACTAGCAGACAGTTTTGTAGACTGGAATAATTTTTCTCCCTCTTTTGTTTCATTTTTTGAACAGATATTATCTAATTATTATTATTCTACTCCCTCAACATCTCAACAAAAGAAAAATGAAACATTAAGAAAGATAGAAGAATATAGAAATAAATCCTTAAGCTCATTTTTGAGCTCTGCGATCTTTGGGAATGCTAAGATGTTTAAACCACGTTGGC
>JAATVK010000191.1 GCA_014523485.1 Nitrososphaerales archaeon TH5894 | reverse complement strand
TGAAATAATTTCATCTACTATCTTGTTACGGGTATCTCCAAAAGGTAGCCATAATGGATCATCTTTGGTAAAAGGAGTATGAAATTGGAATCCTATTTTATTGACTTTATCTCTCCACTCTTGTGCAAGAGGTATGACTGTTGAATAGTTAAGAGAATTAATGGTCATGGTAATCCATATGTCTTTCCATGCAGGTTTTCCATTACGCTTTGGCTGTTTTTCAATATAATCAAATATATTTTGACGTGTTTTTGCATAAGATCCTTTTCCTCTAATACTATCATGAATTTCTTCTGTTCCATCAAGTGATATCCAGTAAAAATAAAGATTAGCAAATCTTGGAAGAGGAAAAGTACCATTAGTGACAACACATACTCTTCTTGGCATTTCATCACAAAATGCCTTTATTACGTCAGGTCTAAGCAAAGGCTCTCCACCTATTAACGTAACTACAAAAATGTGATGTTGTTTCTTAAATTTTTCTTGAATTATCTTTTTCCAATCTTCAATATCAAGATCTTGTTCATCATTCTTTCTATTGAGCCACCAATAACAATGAGAACAATGTAAATTGCAAACATTATTGACATCTACAGATCCATATATTGCAGGTTTGGAATGAAATAATTTTATACTTATCATATTCTTAAGAAAGTGAATATAAAATGGCATTTCACGTATTATGTCAGTTACTCCGCGTCCATAAATCAGATCAACCATATTTGTAAATACAGTATTTACAAATAGATAAACATGTTTGTAAATTATAGTTAGTAAATTCTGTCTAGATTAATCATTTAATGATTTATCTAAGATAAAGTCAAGAAATAGACATTATAGTTGAGTCAGGAAAAGGCATAATCTTGAGTCTTTTATATTATCATTCTCATTATCATTATTCCCATGACCATTTCTTTATAAAGGAATGTTGTTTCTATTAATAATAACGTATCTCAAATTTTTGAATATTTACTTACAAATAATTTTAATAAAAATTATTAAAAACCAGACTAATCTAATGTCATAGATCCCATCTACTAACTCGTTGTACAAAAGAGTCTATGACATTTTAGAAATCATTGTTTATTGATACGGCTTTTGGTGAAATTCAAGAGATTTTAAGAGATACATTATATCAAGGAAACACAATGTGACCAAAGATAGATTCTATATTCATAAAAGTTTAGTGAAACAATTTGATGGCGATACTGTCTATTTTAAGATAATAAATGATAATAAACTAAGAAGCAAACAATACTAAAGAGATTAAATTCTTTTTTATCATATAACTATTTCTCATTTCACTAATCTTATTATATAATTAATTTTTCTACTGCATCTAACTTTTTTGATAAATTATTAACTTATCAATAGAGTAGAAATAATATTACTCTCAAACTAATTAAAAACTAAATTTCTAATAATAAAAGCAATTACAAGATAGTATTAGTTGAATTCTACGACTGATAAAATAAAAAAGATGAAATTATGAAAGATGAAAACATGCCATAGCTTACTGTTGATACTACGATTGTGCATCTAAAAATGATAAAATTAATTACTTTATTCCTTTTACTTCTAATAGGTAATTCTCACCCTGTTTTGTAAGTGTGCCATTAATTTGGTATTTGTTTTCTGGATTAAATTGACTTGTTCCCAAGTCTAATCTCCCTTCTATGACTTTAACATTTTCACCATTTTTCTCAAACTCGTCCACTGTCTTCCAAGAAGCACGCAATTCCATCATATTTTTGGAATCTCCTGTGTCAATGGTTATTCTTCCTGCTAACGATCTTTCACCTGAAATTCTTTCGGCTTGCATAGTTCCACCTTCAAGTTCATACTCACAATTACCAGAAGGACATAATTGACTCGAATTACTAAGCACAAATGCAAAGTCAAAAACTTGGTAATAATCATCAAGATATTCGTTTTCATGTGGTACTAGTTGAATTTTTGTAGAAAGTTCAGCTTGAGTGTTATTCATTATTTCACTTTTATCTATGTTAGAATTAGATTGCAAATCTGGGCTCTGTAGAGTTTGACTAAATCCATCAATGCTCAGACTTGGTAATGTCAAAGTTAGAATTGTCACCATAGTTGTTTTAATTAAAATAATTGATTTAGTATCAATTTGTATCATAAGAATAACATCAAATATTCCTTTATAAGTTTGCACTACCAAATAGAATGGATAATGCGATTAAAGTGATTAAAGATAACTAACATTCTCTAGTTGTTAATCATCTCTCTAAAGTGATTCTTTTTTAGCATTAGATATCAAGATATAAGATGTAAACTAGATACATCATCAAAACAATCAAAATAAAACCTTTAGAGAAAGTTAAATTAGTTGTTAATAACTAAATTAATAATTGTTATTCTCTAACATTTAATATATAGATTTATTATTTTTCTAATTTAAATGGGTTTGTTACAATTATCATCTACATAAGAAATATAGTAATATTATAGGCGAATACTCGAAGAATACCAATTTCCATGGGGAGCTTCTTGAAATACTATAATTACTTCTTCTTTCTTTATGTTTAATATCTTAGCTATATCTTCCGTTATTGCTTCTGCGACTCTCTGCGTTCTACCACTATACATCGATACTGTTACTATTGGCATTATGTAATAAAATAAATACAAAAGAGAAATAGATAAGAATATCGTTAACTAAACTTCACTCAATTAGCAAAAAAAATATCAATATTATTTTGGTACAATAATGAAAATTTGTTTGACTTGATAAATCCTGCAATAACAATTTTTATTGTATTTTTTATATAATTCGATAAGTTACTAATAATAAAAGCTAAATACAAGATTCTACTATCTCTACATTGGACTCCCTTTTTAGAACCGCTATCGGTATTACTCCAGACGGGCCCGTAGTTTTCTCGGGTTCACTATATTTAATAGTAATAGTAAAATTAGTCCTTTGACATGAGTTTATCTATTCATCCTTTCTCATGATTATCCATAATTCACTAAATTTGACAATTTTGTAGGAGAAAATACAAGAGTAATAGAATCTTTAATCTTTTCTTTGATTGCTTGTATCATTTGAGGATATAACCAGTTTTTATCTCTTTTGCAATTTGTGAATCTAAAAGGTAAAAGTCATCTGTTATAACCACTAATTGGATTTAAATACAGCTTGTTTAATAGGTACAGCACCAATAATAAGTTGTGGAGCTCCTTTCTCATTTAACTAATAATACTAATCATACTAGTAGTATATTATTAGTTGATGATGAGAATGATATCCTAAATCTTTTTTGTGATTGCCTACAGAAATTTGGCTATGAAACAATTCCATTTAACAATCCCGTTGATGCCTTAAATTATATTAATACTAGTAATATTTCTAATTGTTCTCTTATTATTACAGATTATAAAATGCCTCAAATGTCTGGAATAGATTTGATAAAGAAGATAAGAGAAAAAGATACTGATTACAAAATAAAAATTATGCTCATTAGTGCATTTATTAAAAGTGATTTAAATGTCGATGATATATTAAAGATTTTAAAAATTGATAAAATAATTGAAAAACCTATACATTTAGAAAATTTAATGGATGAAGTAAAAAAACTTACGTTGAACTAAACAATATAGTTGTAATAGTTGGATAATCAGTAAGACAGATAATAATGAATCTCTGCTGTCTAGCAAATTGATATTGTTATTGTTGTTTATTTTCTTTCACTGGTAGTAGATAGATAAAAATATTATCATTATTGTCTTCAACGCTAATATAGTATATTGAATAGTAAATTAGAGAAGTATGCTTATTGTCGACTAAAAATAATAAAAGAATAATTATAATAGATGATGATGAAGATATCAATAATCTTTTTAAAATATTTTTAGAATACAATGGCTATATTGTAAATGCATATACAAACCCTTTAGAAGCAATAAATAAATTTAGACAGAATAGTCACGATTTGATTATACTTGACTTGAAAATGCCCACTATGGATGGAATTACATTATTTCACAAAATTAAAGAAATTGATAATAACATAATAATTTGTTTTACTACTGCTGATATTAACTACATTGAAGATTTGTGCAAAGGCATTATCGATATTGATAAAATTGTTTTATATAAACCGGTATTATTGAAAGAATTGAAAAATAAGATTGATTGGTTATTATCTCGTCAAGAAATAAATAGTAATAAACCAACAACTATGATGAGTCTTTGAAATCAATCATTAGTAATGAGTTATGGCTTATTTTTTTAACCTATAAATTATCTTGAATTATTAAATATTAGAATTACTATGGGTATTTATTCTACAAATAAAAAGTCCGTTATTCCATAGAACTCTGGAATATCTTGTCACTGGCTCCTACTATGATGGCTATGGCTTTTTACATCATAAATTCTTTTAAAGAAAGAAATTAATTATATATTACCTTCTGCAGCAAATGGTGTACCGGGTTTCGGTCCCGTTCACCGAGACACTATTATGGTAGAGAGGAAAGGCCAAATACGGGACTGGCCGAAATAAGCCTCTTACCTGCAGAAGGTAAAACAATAATCAAGTAAAACCACAACAAAAATCCTATGTCTCTTTTATTATTAGCTCATAAGTAGTTTACTTGAAAACATAATTTAATGTTAAATTTCTTATTTTATAAAAGTAAAAGAATTTAATCTTTTTATACTATATGTAGATATTATGTAGAACGTTTATTTTTTTTAGTAATTCTATATTAAGAACTATTTTTTAAAATAAGTCTCCAATAATAAAAGCTAAATACTATGTAGTAGAACCCTACTACATGGACGAATCCACTCCAGACTGGTAAAAAATTTAGGACTTAACTATTCAATCTTTTAATACTATTATGCTAATATAATTATAATATAAGAAAGGCAATTAATGGAAAATGATGTTAAACAATGACTAAAAAGATTTTACTAGTAGATGATGAACCCGACATAACTTATACAATAAAGAAAATTATAGAAGACAATGGATTTAAAGCGGATAGTTTTAATGACCCTATTTTAGCATTGAATTATTACAAAGTCGATTTTTATGATTTGGTAATTCTTGATATAAAGATGCCAACCATGGATGGATTCGAATTATATCTTAAAATAAGAGAAAAAGACCCTAAAGTAAAAATATGTTTTTTAACTGTAATTGCAACATTCAATGAAGAATTTAGAAAAATACGATTGGCATTGGGTAAAACAATCAATGAAGACTACTTTATTCAAAAGCCCGTCGAAATGGAAGACCTACTTAGAAAATTAACTTCTATAATGAATATCTAAAAATAAACACAGATAGATGCTCTCTATATCATCGTTATATTAAAGTAAATCTTTTATATTATTCACATAACCATAACATTAGACTCTTATTTTTGCATCTCTATACGGATTTTCTATTTATTGATATATTTCAAAATTCTATACTCAATACAAAATTAAACTAAATTCAAATAATAAAACTTTCAATGCGGAATATAATTCATCTAATATTAAAATTCCTAATAAAGATGATTTTATAATAACTCTTTGGCATATACATAGGGATTCTTATGAAGAATATTTTGGGGAAAAGGTAATTTATAGAGCATTTTAGGTACTATTAATTTAATTCTTACAATT
>JAATVK010000017.1 GCA_014523485.1 Nitrososphaerales archaeon TH5894 | reverse complement strand
TGATTATGCTCGTCTAATTCTTCTACTGAAGCAAAAGATGCGCCGCACTGACAATTATATTTCTTTTCAGTACTATTATCGTCTGACATTATCTAATTTGTTAATATGGAACAAATTATTTATAGGTTGGATAATTTGTCTTTGGTTACCTTTGAATAGGATTAATTATTATTATTCTTGATCTTCTTAAATAGTATATCCCACAAAATATTTTGATAAATGTGTCAGATAACCAAGATATAGTAACACCAGCAGAACAAGAATATGAAGAAAAATTTAAAATAGAAATTTCTACACAAAAAGGTTCTTCTATAAGAGTAGAAACATCTTCTTATAATAAAATAGATGATCTGATAGATAAAGCATTAAATACCTACACACGATTGACAAGCGAAGAATCTGGACAAGTAGAACAGCAACAACAATATCAATAATAACATATAAAAAATGGTGATTTAGTTTATACAACTAAACCCCAAAAATATTTTTAATATTTTTTATCTTTCATCTTATTATAGTCATGACCGTATTTGCCATCCTTTTCTTCACATTTCATTTTTTCATGATCATCATACCATGTAATTTCCTTCTTCATCAGAATTTCTCCATTGCCTGGATCTACTATGACTTTATACTTTTTCATATCTTCATCTATAACCATTATCTTGTACACTAGATAGTTATGTGCATGAGTTAATTCTGCTTCCTTGACAGTAGAATTTAATCCAACACTTGCCTGTGCTGCTTTTATTGCATCTATCATGTTAACATTTACTTTTGATTTGAATGCTTCTCCTATAGTAGATTTTACATCAATTGTTCCAGTCCAGTTGATCATAGGTTGTGATTGATTAGACATTGTCATTGAAACAGTTTCATCCTCCATCATTTCCTCCATTGGAAGATCTTCTGAACTCATTTGAGCAAATGCGTTTCCTATATTGTTATTTATGCCTATAATTCCTATTACTAGAAAAGCAATTAAAGTTGTAGTTGCAAGAATTATTTTCATCAAAAATGATAGGTTCCGCTAATTTATAACAGTTGGGTATATATTCTATCTATAGAATAATTTGTTTACTATTTTAATATTAAAAAGTGATTTCTTTATATATTCAATTCAGTTTTTTTACCGCTTCCAATATCATAAACTTCATAAGCATCATAAACAAATATTTTACCATCAGATACAGAACCAGTTGTTAATTTATTTAATAATTCTTCAACTAATTTGTTAACTAAAGAATCTTCAACAAGTGCTTCAATTTTGGTTCTTCCTCCATATTTTGGGGTATACATAATATTACTTCTTCCTACAGGCACAGATGTAAATTCATTTTTTTCTCTACTACCATTTATTTGATAAAAAGACATTTCATCCCTGATACCAAATTTATTCAAGATATGATTAGCATTATCAATACGTTCATGAGGAATAATAATCTCAATTTTTTTCATTGTTTATACAAATACATTATTTTATAATACAATTTTATAAGGTAAGCGATAACCAACAATAAAATACTACTGCGATATCTTACTATATATTCTTAAATTTATATAAATTTTCATCACTTTTACTTCTAGTCAATAAAATGTATTATCTAATTGAGAATATTTCATATATTTACCTCTTATCAATTACTAATACAAGTCATTTAGAGATGACTTTGCAAGAGAAAATTCATTATCCAGCCATATTAATTAAAACAAGTAACATGAGTATGTGTATTTTTATAAAAAACAAATAAATACATTTATCAATATCTACCCTTCTATTTCTACTGGAAAAATATTCCAAAAACTATTGTTATACTCTGTACTCGAATAATTATAGTTCAATATAAAAAAGTTAAACTAAGAAGTAAAAAAAATTAAAGTTAAATAGATTTTCTAAATTATTTTAATATTAATAACATTAAATTTAATAAAAAGAATATTGTAGTAACAATCATGTTAAATAAAATAGAAGGAATTACATTGTTAGTTTCAGATATAAAGAGATCGATAGAATTTTATCGTGATATTCTCGGTTTGAGAGTAAACAAAGAAAGTGAAAATAAAATAGAATTCTCGCGAAAAGAGTCTCCTAATACTAAACTTATACTAGAATTAGATATTTCAAAATCAAATCAAAATAATCAGAATTCTGTAATCATAACTTTTTCTGTGAGTGATTTAAATATAATATATGATAATCTAACTCAGAAGAAAGTTAATTTTCATAAAAAATTGTCAGACGATGCATCGGGAAAAAATACAATTATTCTAGATCCTGATGGATATTTAATCTCTCTGACGGAACCTGCTTCAGATGAATTTGCACAAATTCCCTATTACCATGGGTTTGCTCCAGCATAACCCTTTATTTATTAATATATAGTATCCTACTAGTATCCTACTACTATTACATAATGATTAGATAGCATAATAAAATTATATCTTATTGTAATATTATTGTAGTAATAAAATATGTTATTGTATATTTCTTTTATTTTGACAAAAACTACACGACCTTAATCATGTAACAATTTGAACAATATAACTTTAATAAATAGATTAAATACTATTATCAAAATTTCATTCTCAAAATCTTAATTAGAATTAATCATTTCATATATTATTAAAGTTTAGTTTTATCTTATATAATATCATACTGAATCTCTGACTATCCTAAATTTATTATTGTACTATCTATATTTTTACAACTATTATGAATTAAATTACATTTTATCATTTCTTATATTCTCATCTGTTAGTTTATTATAATATTTTGTTATTTACACTTTTGTACTTTCATAGACTAAAAAGATTATAATATAAAAAAATCTCTTTAATTATACCCTATTAATTATTAAATATCTTTTATAATTGTATATAAATATAAATAAATTGATAATATAGAATATAAAATGTATAATATATTAAAAATAACTATTGTAACTTTTCTAGCGATATTAATATCAAATATTTTTACAATAGAAT
>JAATVK010000190.1 GCA_014523485.1 Nitrososphaerales archaeon TH5894 | reverse complement strand
CTCAACTACATAAGGGAATTGGAAAGAGTAGCGTATTCATTATGTATGAAGTTTGGGAGTCAATAGAACAGTATAAGAATGCAGTTAAAACACTAATTTTTAGTTCAGAAACGCAATCACCATTGATGAAATATGATGATAATAGTTTAGTGATTTCGGCACATGCATTCAAGAAGATCGCTGTTCCAGGAATATGTTTAGATTAAAGTATTAACCAGACATGGCTATAAGGATATAATTCTCGAACTTCCTTTTCACTTCATCTCTCTGTCCCAATGAAACTTCATAATATACTAACAAGTCAATGAGACCAGTTTTTGGATCTCTATCTCTTTGTGAGCCATGAACCTTATTACCATACTCAACTAATATATGCAATAGCTGGTGTCATATCTGGGCAGATCGAGGATTATCTAGAGCGAAAAAAGGACTTGGAAATATAAATAATAGAAAAAAATGTCTGAAAAATATTTCACAATATTAATTTAATTAGGTTACCTAATTTTTCTATACAATATTATGAATGTAGGGAAAGAAACTAGATGTCCTATTTGTAAAAAGAAATTCATTGAACATTCAGAGTTACAGGACAAAATATGCAAAATGATCACAATAAAGCAATTTGCAAATATTTCTCCAGGTTTTGATGTTCAACATAGACCTTTCTTTGAAGATTGAAATATCTATAGTTCTTCAATTTTAGTTTGTACCTATTTCTAATTGTATAAACTGGTGAATGCAAGGAATGGGTTCAAATCCCATTCCCTTGGCTCTGTTCACGTGACATCAATTCAAATGAATCAAAGAAAGAGATAAGGAAACTATTTCTTTTGGAAATAGGAGAAAAAGAAAAATGACAAATTTCTGAAAAATATTTTATATTATTGAATTTTTTTATGAATATTATTTTAAAATACATCAAAAGAATATTTTAATCTACATTAACAATCTTTTCCAAATGTATTTTATGTTTTTGAAGATGGCATTTTTCACTACAAAAGAAGTCTATGAAGATATAACATAGGATTTGATTTTTCCGAATACTTTTTCCACAAGTGTTGCAAGATAAAAATGTCTTGGTAACAGATATTTTATTATTATTATTATTAATTGTATTATGTAGATTTAATGTTGTTATTGATGATTTAATTAAATTTTTCTTTGAATGGCTCATAATAATTATTGTTAATGTTATTTTTATCTTAATTTATAAGATTTATTAAAACTAGTTTCTGTATTATAGACTATAACTTTTTTAAGAAATAATTTGTTATTTAACAATATTTTTTTATTCTTATATTAATATTAACATCTATGAGAGAATGGTTCCAGTTGGTAGTATTTTGTACGTCATAAATGGTATAGGAGGTCAGGAATGTTAAAGGATTGACTGAACAATCATCTTTTTCCGAAATATTACGCTTTAGATACAATTTGAATATTATTAGAAGATTATTAAAGATAAATATATTATTGGATATTATAAATTATACTAACTAAATTCTATAATATAGATAAGGAATTATTATATAAAATAGGAAATATTAGATAAAAAGACAATGAATAATACAAAAATTATGTTATTATCATTATTTTTTATATTAATTGTTATTACTATAATAGCTATTATTAATTATAATTATTCTAGTAATCAATTATTATCATTATTTATTCTCGCTGAACCAGACAATAACAACAAAGAAAAAGAAGACAAAAAAGAGCAAGAACAGACAAAAGAAGATGAAGATAAAGAGGAAGAAAATAGTAACAAAAAGAGTAATTCAAAAACTTATCAAATAGATCCTCGATATAGATCCTTCTTTCCTCCTACAAAACAAATAGTAATACCTGAAATTTATCAATCTGTACCTAATGGTGAGACATATAGGTTTAATAGAACTAATCCAAATGATAAAGTCCAAGTAGATGAAGTAGAAAACAAAAAAGTATTTACACAACAAAACTATGAAGACATCTGGAGAATAGATGGTGGAAAGCCCAGGATAGATATCCACACCAAAGATGCAGGAATAATTCCAGATAAGCAAATAGTAAATAAAAATATGTCCAAAAGTATAGTACAGAGTTGGAATTTTTCTGAACTAAAAAAGATCGGATATTGGCATAAACCAAGTGATTGGAAAAATATAGAAGTTACCTTAATTTTTAAGTTACTTGATTCAGCACGTTCTAAAGGAGATCAACATTCTATTTCAATAGTAACTAGATCAATATCACATAGTCAACTTGATAATGATTACAAGAAAGGATCCAAATTTTTTTGTGGAGGATCAAGTTACCACAACAATATATCAAATGAAGGACAGGTAAGAATGAAAAAAGAGCAATTTCATATTGACTATGAATGGGAACGTTACAATGATGAAATGTCAAAAGTGGGAAACCTATATAATAAAATAGTCGGTTTCAAAGGTATAGTATACAATATCAATAATACTGCAGTAAAACTAGAAGCTTGGGTTGATGCAGAAAATCAGGGAAAAGGACCATACAAAAAAGTACATGAATTGATAGATAATGGTAATTGGGGAGATGCTATGACAGTATGTGGTGCAAAGACAAATGGTCAAGCAATTACATGGGGTTCTCCAACTATAATAATCAAAGCAAATGATTTTGAATTCGATATCTATGATATAGAAGTAAGAGAAATAGTTCCTTCTTCTTCCTCTTCTTCTTCATATCCATCTATATAAATAAATAAAAAATCTTTTTCTTATTCTATTATTATTATTTTATTATTTACTAACAATCAGGTGTTGATAAAAAACCATATCTCGCACAATATTCTGCTGTTGTTTGAGAAGTTGCACCTGTTAAAGCATCGTATAGTACAATGAAAAATAACATACCAATAAAGAACATACTGAAACCACTAAATATCCATTTGAATGTTTTAAGTGAAGTTTTTTTAGCAATATTGGATAACAACAACAATATTTCAATTGTATCTTGTTCCATATATTTATTATAGTACATTTTTCGAAGTTAGTTTTCCTATTTTTGATTTAAATTTAGTTCTTGTTTTCTGGCTAGTTATTGTATTGATTATATAATCTTAGTTCTCTTCTTTAGTAAGGAGTGATTTAAGTCCTTCTCTATCTTGTTCATTTATAATGATACCGTTTTTATCTATTATACCAACCGATTTTATAGATTTGTGTGAATCTAGTATATTTTTAGTAACAGTAGAGAGAAATTTACTATTATCGTTATCATTGATTGCCATTGATGAAATGTAATAAATATTTGTATTAAATAATAGTGTTCAATTATAATAAAATGTTGTTTAAATTATAAATTAATAATTTCTTTTTTGAATAATATTAAATTGTATAAATCTGTATATACAAGTAATGGGTTGAAATATCATCCCTCCACTGAACCTTTATTAGATGCCTAACTTCAGAACCTTACTCTGAAAATAACGTTAAGTGATTCTAATTATTAATGAACTAATAAGTTTTTTTAATAATATTGATACAAGTATATCTAATATTATAAAGATAAGAGATGAAATAACTCATACAGGCACTATTCAAACTGTTCATTAAGAACACATTCAGAATCTTTATCATGTAATTTGTATTTTATTATATCCTATTTTATTCATTTTTCTTGATAACGAATTTCTCTTTTTTCTCCTTAATTAAAGGAATGATTTTTTCAGTTATTATTTTATCAAAATCATATTGATCAAAATCCATAGTTAAAATCAAATAATAATAATTTTCATTGATGGGAATTAGAGATCTGCTCAATTTTGTATATCTCCTAAACGTATAAGTTAATTCACCTATTTTTGATTCGATTTTAAATCTTGTTTTATGTCTAATGATTGTATTAATTGCAAATTCGTGATTTTCTTCTATAGTAAGGAGAGGTTTCAAACCTTCTCTATCTCGTTCATTAATAATAATACCGTTTTGATCCGTTATTCCTACCCATCTTATAGACCTGTCCGAATTCAATACCTTTTGGGTAAAATCAGAAAAGAATCTAGTATTATCAATATCATCATAATCATCATTTTTTTGCGACATAGTTTTGTATATTTAATAAGTAAATTTAGATTGTAATAAAATAGATCTTTTATTATTATAGTTAGTTAAAAAATTAAGAAAATAAACAATAAAATTTATTTCCAGAAGTCACTTTTCGGAATGAAGCCAAAAAAGATTGCAATAACTTTTAAACTTTTTCTTTTTAGACTATGACTTCATTTTTAGCCATTTCTCTTCAGATGTCAACCTAACGTAATAATGCATTTTATTGTCAATACTTTTAGTTCCGAAGATCGCATGTTCTTCGGTTTAACCTGCTGCCTGATAAACTGCTAGAATTCAATATCGAAATACATATTCATTATTATCATAGAGTCATTCGAGTATAAAGATTAAATTCGCTTAAATCTACTATTGTACTTGATTTTTTGTTCAATTTTAGAAAAGAAGTTACGCTTTCTTGATTTTACCACGAGAATCTATTACTCGTATTATTACTTCTGTTGATAAACGAACGAAAATACCACAAGTATATTTTCTTCTATATTATTCAATTAGTATTTTGTATAAGATACATTTATGATTTATCATACAATTTGCTAATCACTATATATATAAAAATTATTATTAATATGTTTATTAATTTTTTATAATCGTCGTATTAGTAAGTAGAAAATGTTTGAATTTCTGTTGTATCTCTTCTATTTGTCCTAAAGAATCATCATCATGTTTCTGTTATTATTGTTAAAAAATAAATATTTTATTTTATTAGAGACACACTCTATATATTATATTATTATGGCGAAATTTGTTGAAATGGACGAGAGAGCGAAATTTAAAGATCAGATTGAAGAAAAAATAGACGGTTCAGTAATTTTGATAAATAAATTCAATGTAGCACAAGGTAAGGTTGAACAGTTTTTAAAGGATTGGAGAGATGAAGCTACCAACTTTAAACAACAACCAGGATTTATTTCTACACAATTGCATAAAGGGATTGGAAAAAGTAGTGTATTTATTAATTATGCAGTTTGGGAGTCAATCGAGCATTATAAGAAAGCAATTAATAAAATATTGTTTAGTTCCAAATCACGATCGCCACTTTTAAAATATGATGATGAGAGTTTAGTTCTTTCCCCCCATTTATTCAAGAAGATTGCTGTTCCTGGAATATGCGTAGAGTGATGGTGAAATATTAACGAAGAGAATTGGCTGTAAGAACATAAGTCTCAAATTTTCTCTTAACTTCATCTCGCTCTCCTAATGGAACTTCATAATAGACCAAGTCGAGGAGGCCAGTCTTTGGATCTCTGTCTCTTTGGCTACAGGGGCCTTACCACCATACTCCGTTACAATATCTGATAATGTTTCATATTTCTTTTGTATTGCATCAATTGAACCTTGCAATAATTCAAATGAGTTGAACATCTTTGGTTTAGACTGTTGACTTGACCACAGTTTCTTACAATAGGATGGCCTCTTTGTTGGCGCTGCTGCTGAAGTATTAATTGTTGTTGTTGTTGGTTTATTTACTCTATTTGGACAAATATGTTTCTTCTTAGTAAAAACTTCCCAATACTCATGAGTTGCAACATTTCCAATAAATCTGAGTATTACAATTATAGACACAAGGTTTAGGGTAAATATTTTGGTTAGTAGTAGAACTCATTTTCATGTTAATCTATTCTTGATCAATCAAATTGTCCAAGTCACTAGGAATAGCAATTCTATCAGGAATACCATATTCTTTCCTAAATTCTTTGTTTAATTCTTTGATGTTTTTTATGTTTGTATGTTGGGATTTGAATTCTTTATAGGTTTTAAGAAATTCTTTCAGACTACCAAGTCTATCAATGCTAGATTTTAGAAAAACAAGTTCATCCTTAGTATATTTACGACCACTAGCATCTTTTACCTCGTTAATATCTAAATCATCAGTATTACTGTCATAATCAATTATAAGCCCATATCTGAAACAAGCAAAAACATGAAATCTTTTGTCATTTTTTAGAATATGCATGTATCTTGGTCTGTCTTGGCCAGTCCATTCTATTCCATCCTTGTTTTTCACATATTCTTTTACGTAATTTATTGCCATATTAAAGTAATAATCTCTATTTCTTTTAGTCATTTTTTTCTTAATGTACTCCAGGATAGTTTCAAATAATAAATAATTGATTTAGATTGTGAGAACTCATTTCTTGTTCTTGTTATCCTTATTTTTTTTGTTTAGACTCGATTCTATTTCATTGATTTGGGTCTCAAGTTCTTTACTATCCAAATTGTCAATATTTTTTTCTTCCTTCATCAATGCTGCTAACATTTCATCTGTAATTCTTTTAATACAAAACTCAGTGCTTTTCTCATCATAAAAAATAAAGACCCTATAACTATCTAATGTAAACTTCCTAAATTCCAAATCGTTCAATACCATGTTTATAATTGGAGCCATAGCATCGTCCACAGTTTGTGGATTAGATTCAATTCCTTTAATTTGAAGATAGTTTTTAATTATATTTGCTATGGCTCTAAGACGGCTTCCCTTGGTTTCGTAAATTCTTTCAACTTTGAACTCGTCATCATCATCCAAATTTCTATCACTCATTTTTTATTATTTTACACCTGAAAGTAGCAAGTTATAAATAAATTGATTTTCATTCGCTTGATTAATAATAGAACTCATCTCTTATATAATATTCGTATAACAATTTCTACAGATTAGATTCCCTTTAATAACTGTAAACTCTTGATCGGTTTGTATTTCGTTCTTATCACATTCTGAACATAATAATTTTATTGTCATTTCTTTTACATTTTCACCTCCCTTCTTTTCATTACAATCTTTTTACTATCTGTTATAACATCAATCTTTTCCCCAACTTTTAATTTAAAAGCCTAGTCTACTTTAGTCGGTATTCATTAATAAAAATATTCAAAGTAATCAACGAGATCAAGAAATCAATATATGATAAATGATTACTAAGATTTTATCTTCAATCCAAAAAAAAGCATTTACTGGTCACATAAATAAGATTATTGTTTTTGAATATCCTTTTAATTAATGTAATTTATTCATTACATGATAACGAAAAAAGAAAAGAAGATTTGACCCGTCTTACAACTTTGGTCATTCCTTCTTTTCTATATTTCTCTTTGGCTTCTTCAGTATTAGTACCTGTCTGTCCACCTTCTGCAATTTCTTGATCATTTGAATCTCGTTTGACTGCAGTAGGATCATGAGATGTAATCTTTTCTGGTGACATTGGATCTTTACCCTGGTAATTCTTATTTTTGCTTTCTGAAGTTGTCATACCGTCTGGTTAAAATTATTATATATAACGATTTGATACAAACAATACTGAATTCTTAAATTCTTTAGTGTATATTTTTTGGATTAAAATTAATAATTGCTTTTCCTGTCTCATTAAATATTATTTGTGCAACATAATCATCTATTCCTAAATTTTCTGCAATTTTAGAGGGGCCAAATTCTAATATCATTTCAATTGTAAAACCATGACTCTGTAAAACGTCGACTATTCCTTTTGGAATATCTAGATAGTCTAACCTTTCATCTTTCCATATTGCTATTTTTGGTGCTCGAAATAATAATGATGATGATAACGGTATAGATAGGTGAAGATAAGAAGAATCTTTTATTTTTGATATTGGATAATTTCCATTAGCACGAAGACTACTAATATCATCCATACCAATATAATAAATAGTCGACAGAGTTTATATAGAACTGATCTTGTATTTTTGACCTACTTCTAAATGATTGATTAATTGCCTTCCTTGCAACATGAATTGATATTAAATAAATAAATTAATCTTATTTTCATGAATCAGCAGAAGTATAACTTTAATTTCTTTCCTTTTCCTAACATCACCTGTAAGTCTTTATCGTTTCTATTGCTGAATTTCCCACACAAAAATCAAAAATCTTTTATCCGACCTTCTCTTGTCATAATACACCTAAATCCATCATTATACATGTGTTTTCGGTGTTAGACAATAACGTCTGACACCCAATAAAATCTCCAATCTTTTTATTGTTTATTGAACATGAATTTTACACAAATCGTCTTAGAATTTAATACAATGGATGTTATTGCGGCAATTCTAACACCCATTTTTAACCCACTTTAAACACCTTTATTATCAACACAACCCAATACTATCCAATTCAGGCAATGGTGTCTTTATTGTGAGCATATAATTAATTAATTATCTATTACCCTGGGGACATCATAGATAGGTAATTATTGTATGTTCACAAAAAAAATAAAGGAATGATTATTGATTTACTAGGAATACCTTTTTACCATTGCTAAATAAATCTTCTTCAGCCATTGTTTATACACTGAAGCAAGATTATAGAATATAGTTAGATAATTAGTATGTGATTCCATAACTTTATCATAATTTTCTACTTCTTTACATTCTAATTCCTGTGGAATATTATCATTCCACCATTTGTAAAGAATGGCTAGATTTTTGTTCCACATAAGATTATTAAAGAGTACTGTCCTTATAATATACTAGTCATAAAACTTGTATACTCTCATGTTTTTTATTGAGTAATTAGAGCTATATACTAGTAAATGGTTTGAATAAATAAAAAATATTAATTTTTTTATTTTTTATTTTATAGATTTATCAACAAACTAATTGATTTATCCCTTCGCGATATTTTATATAATTATATACTAGACTATAGGATTTACTATAGTAGTAGTAATTATGGTTACAGTAATTATGGTTACAAATATGTTGTTTAATGCCAAAATTAGTAAAATGGGAGACAATAGCATTATCTGGATTCCCAAAAGTTTGTCTGAAATGATCAACCATTCGAAGATGAAAAGAGATTGTTAGTCAAAATAATGAGCACAAACTCCAAAGGATCTATGGCTGAAGGTGAAAAATTTGTTGTTGACAAGGAATAACAATATCTCAACAATGCGAGAATATGTATGGAGACGAATGTTCGAATGCACGAAAAAAGAAGCAGAAAAGATAAGATGATAATAAAAAATGAATGATGATAATAATAATAAAAATAATAATAAAAATAGTGTCGAATTCCCATATGGTAAATATCCAACCAACCTACTCAAATTATTTGAAAAATCCTATGAAAACCGAGAAGGAAAAGAAAGAAAGTTATTATATTGTATAGCATGGTGTAAGGATTTGACACCTAAAACCAAACCACAAAAACTTATGGATATATGTATTGAATCGTACAAAACTAGAGGTAAATTCCTACATGAAATCGATAAAGATGAAGCGAAGAAAACATTGGACGAATTACTAGAATCTGAATTATGATTTGATAGATGAGTGAGCTAGATAGTAGAGAGAGAAAATAAGATAGGGAATACTAATATAACAATAATTAATTTATCTCAAATTATTATATAGAAAATTTCCTGATTTTCACTAATTGTCATTGAACTCATATAATATAACCTCAATTTCTCCTACAACTGCGTCTAATACGATGAGGCTATGACAATAATTTGTATTCAATTATTATATACTATATTTAGTTAATAACGAGATATACTATAGACAAGTATGAGACAAATATCATATCATTATCATGTGCTAGCCTCATCTCTATTGTTATGATATGTCCGTAGAGGGCTATGACAATTAATTAATCTCTTACTCTAGTGATATTTGATTAAAGTTAGGAACAAAAAATTTAACAAATCATTTTTACAATTAAATTCACTAATAAAATTTAGCAACTATAAATCATAATAAGCTTTAACTACTACTCTTATTTAGTAATACTATGTTAGCAAGTGTACCTAAGCACTTCAATTATATTGAACAGTTTAACAATCCTATGCATAAAAATCCCACTACATGACTCTAATCCTAACAGTTTTTACTATTTTTTCTAATTCGCTCTAAGAATTCTTTGTTTACATTGTTATACATCTAATAGCAATGTACTTTATTACATAATATTTAACAAAATGTTTATAACATAATATAATTTATTACCATTATAATTATGGATTACGAAAATGTTGGAAAAACTATCATGGATATGGATCCTGCTGTGCGTTTCGTAACAATATTTGATACTAATGCACAAAAACCTATATATTCAGAACATAAACCAGGTGTAACAAATTTACTATCAAAGGAAGAAAGTCAAGAATCCCTTCAATTGGCCCTTAATGCATGGAAAATACGTAGTAAACTTGCACCAAAAATTGGAAAAGGAAAATACGTTCTTGCAGAATATGAAAAGATAATGCGGATTACTATGCCTCTAGATGAAAATCATTTGCTTTACATAACTACTGAAGTTGGATGTGACGCTCATAACCTTATAGATAAAGTTAGGAAATTGTAAATTCTCAAGGATAAAATACCAATTCAATTAATTTTAATTTTTTATCTCATTTCTCATTAAAAATTTTTAATACCAAATAAAGTTGTTTAAATTACTCAAGAATACTCAAATAGTGATAACCATTAAATTTTAATATTTGATAGTTGAATCGACATTTGATGGATAAGGGTTCAAATCTCCTCCCTTCCCATGTTAATAAGATAACATAACTTTCTATATATATATTCTTGGCTCCTGAAAGGTTATGGCTATTAACTTCTAAGTAAATAAAAAATAATTATCCAAAGATAGAAAATTGTAGAATAGAATTGTTAGTAGATTTAGTAACAAATAATTTTATGACTTATTCAGAATTGATTTATAAGACAAAGTTTGTGTCTTTTGGTTCTGGTACTGGAGAATATGAGGCTAGTTCATATTGTTTTAACAATCCATCATTGAGATAGATCTTAATCCTCCATCTCTTTTATTATTTTTTTATTTAATAAATTAATTCATTAATACAAATATTCAAAGAAAGTAATCAACGATATCAAGAAATCAATAGATGAAAATTCACTAACTAAATTTTACCTTCAATCCAAAAAACAAAGAATTTAGGCAGATCAAATGTCGCAAAACTCATAGCCTGGACCTGTTGTTGTAGTATGTAGGTAATTCACCAACAACAAATTGGTTTACGCTATAACAATTGATTCATTAATCTATTACTCTAGTGATAAGAAATAATGAAGGAGAAATAAGAAGGTTCATTGAGGATCATATATGTATTATATATGTCCTCTAGTTTGGTTTTTTCAGTCCAAAGATCTCCAAACAGAATCCTCTTTCTTAATATCTTATGCAATATAAACATAGATAAAATAAATAAAGAAATAAAATTTACAAATTGATCTATTTTTTCAATTACTTTATTAATTAATCTATTACTCTAGAGTGATATATTATTTAATAATAATTAATCTTTTTTTGTAAACATCTATGGATAGATAAATTATTATGATTTTGCTGATTTGGTGTTATGTACATATATGGTGTGCAAAGGAATATGTTCACGCCATAAAGCAATGAGACCTAAAAATGGAGGTATGCGCTATTCGAGAGGACAAAAACGCTGTCAAGTTTGTCAGGTTTTCATTCATTGGGAAGGTTCATTCTGTCCCTGTTGTGGCTATAAATTAAGACTCAATCCAAGAAATAGTAAGTTTAAACTAACGTTAAGAAGTATTAAAAATAAATAGTCAAAATAAATAACAATAACGAGATCTACAAATGAATATATGAAAATTCACTAACTAAATTTTACCTTCAATCCAAAAAAAGCATTTACTATTATGCAAGAAACAAATAAGTCGAGTTATGGCTTGGAACAAACAATATCATATATTTGCACACAATGATGATGATAGTCTG
>JAATVK010000189.1 GCA_014523485.1 Nitrososphaerales archaeon TH5894 | reverse complement strand
TTAGACACTAGAAGAATTTCTTGTTTTCATATTATGAATATTATCGCTTGAAACTTGTTGGAATGTTTTTACAGTATTAGCACCTATTTTTGAAAGCTCCTTTACATTCTCTTTTGTATGTTGTACAGATGTATTGATAAAATCTAAATTTGCAAATAGAGTATTATTTATTACTTTAGTTGCTGCTACTGTATTGTCCGCAAAACTACTGACTATCTTTCCATAGTTTTCAGCCACTTGTCTTGGAGATGAAATCCAGTCTGACCAAAGTCTGAATGAACTAACTATAATATCCTCTTGAGATTCTACAAAATTATCTGTAATTTCTCTAATTGCTTGTATGGTATTTTCTTGATAATCATTAACAATTTGTGTATAACGTGGGATTTCTTTTCTTGCTTCATTAGTTGTCTTCTTAATATTATCTCTAGTTTCATCTAATGCTTTATTTACTGCTTGCTGTTGTTCTCTTTGAAATTGTTGTTCTGTTGTTGTTGAATGTATTTCATTTGACTGTTCTTCTTTACGATCGTGTTTTTTAGTTGACATATATATATTTAATTTATGTTCATGATAGCTTATAACGAGTAGTATACAGTGGTGTGGATTCCCATTAACATCAATTAATCATAGTGTACAATAATGAGTTGACTTACTTTTATCTTTAATTCATTAGTTTAAAGAATAATTTATTTTGGTAAAATCTTTCCTCTTTTGCCAATGATTTGCGAGGCGACATTTTAATATTTATTGATTGTAGAAGCATGAGGAGTAGCATTTTCAGCTTATTATAAATTTTCTTTTATTACAAAAACTATAATAACTATTCTTGATATCCGTGAGGTACCAAGTTTTGGAAGATATTTTCAAATTTGGTGTACGTGGCAGAAAAGTAGGGAATAAATTCATCTTAGAATAATTACAAATTTTATATTAAAAAATTTAGAATCATTAGATGACAAAACTATCATAAAAACATTTGAACTGCGGTTTATAAAATTTAACAAATTATAATAACAAGCTCTTTTAGAAGATTAGGTTAAAAAAAAGGAAAAATAAGTTATTTGTTGTTCCTTCGAAGGATGTTATCTCAGCTTATTATTTAGTATGTTGGATAGTCTTGTTGATACTCCTCAGGATAATACTCCTCAGCATAATACTCATCAGCATAATACTCATCAGCATAATACTCATCAGCATAATACTCATCAGCATAATACTCTTCAGAGGAATACTCTTCAGAATCATATTTCTGAGGGTAATACGATTTATCGTGTGACTGAACTTCTAGGAAATACGTTGCGCCAAATTCAAAAATCATTCCTATATTAGGTACATCTCTCCAGTCAAGTTTTCCGCTAAATGTTATTGTATGATCTCCTGGTTTTAGTGGTTTTAGTAGAATCCAGAATCCATCGGAAACTCCTGTGCCATTACCTGCAGGAATAAATACTGGATTTCCTAGTACTGCAGTAAAATTAAATCCTCCAGAGGGAGAGTCTATTCTATATTGTTCTGGATTTTTTACTTCATATCCATCTATCTCTGCATGAAGATCAAATGCTTTATCCAGAAGATTATTCGCACATATTCTTTGGTCTGTTTCATTTTTACCAAAAAATGGTGCTCCTTCAAGATTATCACATAATACATTGACTATAGGAAATAGAATAGATGTACCTTTTGGAATTCCACATTCATGTTCTGGAAAACCGGTTACATTATTTTTAGCTGACCCTACAAGAAACAAGAATCTACCATTATCCTGTAAACCTACATCACACCCATCTTGACCGACGTCTGTAAATGGATTTGTATCTGTTGTATTATTCAATGAGGAAATCCATTGCCACCATCTATCTCCAAGTTCTGATACCTTGTTAGCTGGAAATATTTGGGGAGTTTTATCCTTATCGTTGTATCCATAATCCTCATTGTATCCATAACCATTCTCATAATTTGATTGATATGAGGAATTTACTCTATAATCGTCAGTATCGTCCTCATAGCTTTTTGAATTGTCATAATTCTGCTGATCTGAATTTTCTTCAAGAGCCATTGCACTAGAAAAAGTGTTCATGTTAGCGAAAGGTGCTGCTAACATTACTAATGAGCCCATCAAAAAAAATAGAGTTATTGAAGTGTTCATGAATACCTAAAACCTTCTAGATATTTTTAAAATTCTAAGGTATCTGTAATAATACTATATTACTAAATTTTATTAGTGAATGGTTAGTGTGTTCTTCAGATATGGATTTTTATGGTGAAATCAATTCTGAAAAATGGTACGATGGTAGATTTAATAATATTGATATAGTTGTTTATTCGTCATTCTTCTATGATAATAATATTATATCTAATAGCAAATGCTATAAGATATCATTTAGATTAGAAATATTATATTTACTATTACAAAGCCTTGAAGGAAGAACTTGTGCAGGGATTTTTCATACTCATTCTTCTAGATAATAAATCTATTAATAATATAAGTATACTGTATCACACTATAAAACAGAAACATATTTTTCAGGATAGTTTAATAAATAAAATTATTTAAAATTAACGAGTAGTTGTATTAGTATAATAATTGCTCTTTTATAAAGTACAATGAAATTAAACTCTTCTTCTTCTTCTTCCTTATTGAATGAAATGAAAGAAATGGATAAAATCTATTAGTAAAAAATGATAAAATCTCAAGAACTTATCTTGTATAAAGTTTGAAGAAGAGTAATATGCATTCAAGAAAAATTGAAAATTAAGCACATTCACATATTCTCAAAACTTGATTTTATGATTCATTTGTATTCTTTTTTTTATTAAATTATATTATAAATATTTATCAAATACTTTAAAGGCTTTATTTTTATATTTGTGTATTTTCATTACTACCATCTTCCAATTTAGATTTTCCTTTTCCTTTTATTATTTTTAAAAGCATTTCTCTCATTTCTTTTTTTTCTTTTTCATTAATTTTTCCTTCTACCATGTCTATAACAAACAACCACATTGTTGCTCCCAATGTATTCTCTTTAAATAAGGCTTCAACTTCTACGGTCCACTGGCTCTTTCTATGCCAATATCCTATTATGATTGCAAGTGGTACGTATGATGCTATAAATATTATTGCAAATCCTACTAAATCTGATCCTACGAACCGATCTAAGAATGGAAGTCTATCAATCAACAAATTATATTGAATCATTATAGTGTCAGCAAAATATATAAAAAAAGCAAGGTACATACCATGTCCTTGCCTAAAATCCAACCATCGTATTCGGAAAAAATTATTTTTTATTTTCACTATATTGTTAGTTTTATTTTTTTAGATTAATTGTTTACTATTGTATTTTGAATGTTTAGATATTGAATAAACTCCAAAAAGTAAATGAACTGGCTGCTTTTAATTACAATATCAAGTATCAGTAATAAATTTTGGATGTGCATATAAGAGTATAGAATCTTTCTATGAAGCTGAAGCATAAAAATACAAATAAATAAAAAATTATATTAAATTTGTCTCATGTTCTTTGTACTGTTTTGCCTCTTCTTGTGTTATTCTAAAATAGACCGTCTCGCCATCAAACCTTTCTACCAACTTTTTTGGAATTAAGTATTTGTCTTTGTCCAAAATTCCTTTTTGTGTTACTATGTATTCTATACCAACTTCTTGTACTTCACCTAAGTCTGCATCATCACCTAAACCTCTTGCTTCTTTTTTTATAATATCTTCAGGATTGTGGATAGTAGAATCACTTGACATATAATAGTGAGAGATACATTCTATATAACTAATCTAGTTCTATTTGCTTACCATTTGTATTTAAATTAATAAGATATATTATTTAATATATTAGACCTGTTTGTTTTTTAGTTAGTCAATAATAAACACGACCTCTTATTGAGAGAAATAATGGAATGCTATGACCAAGTTCTTTGGACTAGATTACTCTCATGATTCTACTGTTAATTAAATTATTAATACTTTAGAACAATTTAATTGTCAGAGGCTAAATATGCTGAAAATGTTATGAATGTTATGCTAAGCCAACAACACAGGTAAGAATATCAATGGACAATGTATAAACAATAATGGTTGTTGCATTAACCTCATTATTTGAATATAGCAAACCAAATCCAATATCATTTTTCATATTCATAAACACTTATAGTGAAAGACTCTAATCAAAACTTAATGCTTTTCCTATTTGAGGAACAGTTATGGACACTTCAAAACTATAGCCATCAAAAACGAGAATAGGTAAGAGAAAAATTTTCTGTTTTTATTTCTCTTAGTCTACTAGCAAAAGGTTCATTTTGCAATCCGTCAGTACGTCCGTCACTCAGTAAGTCTATCATTAATTCAGGTATACAGGAGGAACTATATCATTCCTTTAGGTTGCTATCTAATTTGTAAGTTATTATAAGGAATCCATAAAATTAACAAAATCACGAGTATGAAATTTCTTTGTTGCATCCCAGACTTTTTTAAATTTTGGAATGGTCATCATACCTTTTGCATGATATTCCCACCTTTGCCATAGTTCCTTATCAATCATTTTCTTTTTGTGAATTCTATAAATAAATTCAATTGTATCTGTTAATGATATTATAGTATAGTATTCTTGTGGTTCATCGACTAACTTAAACCTCTCAATATAAAGTGAACTCTCCTTAGCCATTTTAGTGAAGACATCAGTATTTTGAAGTTTAGTTCGGGAATCAAGAATTCTTGCATATAATTGATACTCTCCTTCGAATCGATTCTTTTTAATAGTAACTAACAATACGACAACGGAGACAAGTAATGCACCTGTATAATAAACAGTAAGAAGATAGATAAATTCTGTTGGAAATAATGTAGTACTAGTAGCCATATTATACTAATAATATAATCAAATAACAATATAATAAAAAATTTCTTTATTTTGATTCGTTTACATTAAGGTGAATATGAATACACATTATTCCTAACTTAGAACCCAATAAAGAAATTAGGTGGTGAAGAAGATTTCACTAATAGTTATCATCCTCTGAAACTAAACAATAAATAATTAAATAATTTAAAACATATGAATATAAATATTAAAATTATTGGTTATCGAAGCAATTAACTTCTATTGCTATTGCAAGTGAAGATCCAAGAGATCGAGCCAACCAGGCATTACTATTTGGTGTGGGTTAATCTAAAGCTTGAAAAGATCCTACCATATCAGATCATAATCTTCTCTAATTGTTGTAATTACTCAATCAGAGAAGGGAAGAGGTGGCTTCTGAAGAAAGATCTGTGGGATGTTGTAGGTTATACTATTGCTTTCTGAATATAGTATTCAATATTTAATTGGGTACCTAGTGAACATTTAACCGTTAATTCCTGGATTACCCTGCAACCTTTGGACTAACTGAAACGATATCACGTATTCCCTGTCCGCCCGTTGGGCATAGTGGTCCTTGAGCAACTGGTTTTATCTCTATTTTAATCTCTAACTTTATCGTTATATTATGTTTATAGAATTCTACTGAACTTACAAAGAATAATTCAAATGGGTATTTTTTACATCCGTATTTCTTATCCTCAGTTGGGCATTTGCTATAATCATAAATATTATAGTTGGCCTATCTATCCTTGTACTATTGATCTATATGAAAAAATGCAATGGATTGAGAAAGGTTCTGTTACCAAAGTGCCCATTAAACTAGAGGACCTATTAAATCATTATTCAAGATTACCTATGAACTATTAGCACATTACTACAATTCTAAACCATATAAGAGAATATGATTCCTAAATTAGATAAGTGAATGATTCTTAATATTTGCTTTTCTAATATATATTGATAAATCAATTCGGGAAAATCTTACTATTTTAGTTTCAATAATAATAAACTAGTTTTTTATTCATCTTTCTTCTATGATAATAATATAAGATAAAATACCAAAAGCTATAATAAATCATTTAGATTAGAAATATTACATTTACCATTACAAAGCCATTGGGAGAAAACTTGTGCATGGGTTTTAATACCCATCTCCCACTTAATTATATAATTATATACATGACACTATATTACAAATACAATTCATAGGTTATTGTTTTTAAAGTTAATGAATAAAATATTTATAATAATATATGCCTATTTACTTGGAATATATATTAAATTCTTATTGTCCATTCACCTATCGAATTTGATGTTATAATTTTTATAAATTTAATCTTCGATCTAATGATATCAATTATCTTGTATTTAGTTTTTTTACCAGAAACTAAATTAAAATTATTTTAAGAATATTCAGATAATATGTAACCCTGGTGTATATATATTCATAGGAGGGAGAAACAATGTTAGTGGTGCTAAAATAAGAGTCCAATAAGTCATAAAATAACATTTAAAATTATTTAAATATTGTATTATAATAATATAAATTCATATTAATTATTGGATCACTTTAAAGCAATAAAATATAAGTATATAATATTAAAATTTATTTTGTTGGCTATAAAGTAATAGTGTAAAAATAAGTTCTAGCCTTGAGTTGGCATCATTAGAACTTCCAAGCGTATTTCTGAATTTTATGATGCATTAAATAAATATTCTAAATTCAGACTAGACGAAAATCAGTAATTCAGTGAGGTATTTTACAAGTCTCTATGTTTATATCAAGAGCAACCATTCTATATTTCATTTTTTATTTCTTTAGATTATATTAATTCACTAGCATAGGTATCTAATTCATGATACTTCTCTAAGATATGAAGAGTAATAGGCATGGTCGGATACAACATATGATGTTAATTAAGGAGATTACGTCAGATAATTAGTTATCTTAACCCACTAAGTATTTAAGGGAATTATTGTTTTTTCTTTGTTTGTATCAAGGTATACCTGAGATTTAATAAAAAAAGAGAAATATAGGAAGAAAAATGGGACCGAAGTATAATAATCATTATAGTATATGTATTCAACTATATATTATGAAGATAAGGAATAGTTTACCTAAAAATACTTTTTCTCATCGGACAAGTAATAATATCAATAAAGCTGGCTTGAAAGAAAATAAACACGTGGAGTTAGCATCAAAAGGCGTTGTAACTGAATCCATTACATTTAATGAATTATGTCCTATATGGTCTAAAAAGTTATCTTTAGGCTTGGATAGATTAGACAAATTCATGATTGAGCAAGATTCAAAGTATTGTATTGTAGGTGAAGCATGGAAATTTTCTGGAAGATATAATGGATATTATTTAGCCTTTTTAATTCCGTTTGTTGGATGCTGGAGCTGTATAAAGTACGCACATAAATTTGCCAAGATTTCAAAGAATACATCTAAAAAGGAAAATTTAACAAGAACTGATTTTGAACCTTTAATTGAGTATTTTATAAAACATTGGAATGAAAAACATGGAAATAAAATATAAAAAAATAAAAAAATAAGGTATATCAAAATATTTGGGTTCTATATCTCCTACTCGATATATCATGAACATCAGCTATAATGATTAAGCTTAAAAAATGATAATTTAGTATTAGATTGATCTTATTCTTATCGAAGATTCAATACTTTTTTGTTATATCCCTTTACTGAACGAAATTGTATTTTATCATCTCTATTTCATGCATGAAAATAGCAGTTGACCTGATATAGATATAAATATTAAAAATTATAGCTTACCTAATTTGGAAAAGGTGGATCAAATTGGCTAAAGTTGGGATATAACTATTAAATCAGTAACATATTAAGGAAGTTGATCCGAAATAAAGTCCTGAATGTAGTACGATTTTTCTACCACTACCTTATATCTCGCTTTTATTATTATCAAATTATATGAAATTGATTTAATAATTAATTAATTAATTTTTATTAATAAATCAGGATATAATTAGGCTCTTAAAGTAACAAAACAGGAGGTTCAGTGAGGCTCATGAAAGAGACATGTCCTCTAGTTTGGTTTTTTCAGTCCAAAGAACTCCAAACAGAACCCCTTACTAATATTTTACAATATAATTAAATAAAGTTATCTAAAAATTTTATAATATGTTGCTTTTCTCAATTTTACCTTATATCTTTTATAAATGATATTTTAACTAATAAAAAAAATATGTAGATTAGTTTATTCATAATTAATATATATGAAAGTGATAAAAGTAACTCAAAGTTCAGATTTCCTAAATATTAATCTCTTTATTGGCAATAATAAATATAATTATGTTTATAGTTATAAATAACCAAATAAATAAAAATTTATGAAAAAGGAATTGATCTAATATCTTATTAGATATTATAACGCCGGTTAGGTGAAATGGTATAGAATTTCAATACAATTCTCAGTTAATATAAGTACAAACTATTTGTCCTACTAACAAAAAATTGGTTGAAAGTTATATAAAAGTATTGATGCATTAAGAGAATCAACTAAGTTCAATTTAGTCCATATATCAAATCGAAGCTCGAAATTATTAATATTTTACTTGTAGACTGAATGTAAACGTTGACCCTCTACCAATTTGCTGTAACATTAACTGTCAATCAATATTAAATACTGAATCATCATTATTTATAGCATTTTTATCAAAACATACTGTTTCATCATCATCATTTTCAAAACATTCTAGATCATCATTATCATTAAAATTTAGATCATCAAGATCATTAAAATTAAGAAGATCATCAAGATCATTACTGTCTAGATCATCCTTATCAAGACATACTATTTCATCATCATCATTTTCAAAACATGCCACGTCTTGATCATCAATATCGATATCAACTTTCTCTAAGCTAACATAATTAATGGTGGGTTCTATTATTTTGTTTAATAATTGAGAGTTATTATTTTTCTCTTCCAGATTATAATTAAAAACTGAATAAGAATAAGAATAAGAATAAGAATAAGAGGGGTAGAACATTATTAAAATGGAAATAATTAGTGTGCCAGTAATTATTGATTTAGCATATTTCAATAGAAAAATACTACAAGAACTAATTATTATAATTTACTATAAAAAGTAAAAAAATCAAAAGATAAATTTCAAATTATCGTTAATTAAAACAATAATCAATTCTGACCTTTATATTATAATATAATTTAAAAAATAAAATAAATTATTCATTTGATAATAATGTATTTTGTTATTCCTTCTATCTTCTTTTGTTCTATTTTTACTTTTATGATATTCTCCTCCATTTGATTTTGTTAAACAATTTGTTTATCTCTGAATCTATCAAATTAGTAATAGCCGCCAAACATATAACAATAATCCCATTAGAGAATTGTAAAGAAATTAGATCAAAAGTCTGACAACCATTCCTGTTTCTTATTTATAGCTAGTGTTCTATCTTTTCTTTATTATCATAGTATCTGAATATATATTATGAAATAAAATAAAAGAGTATAATTTAAGAAATTATATTGCTCTTCCTGGTCCCGAAGGTCTTCTCATAAAGAATTTGTATATTATCACTGCAGCTGCAGCTCCGGCCGCACCTACTCCTGCAATTAGTGCATATATTATTGGGAATCCTTGTTCAGGAATATTTGCAATTTTTACAAAAGTAGTAGCAGTATCATTCAATCCTTTTTTATTGGTAGCAGTAACATTAAACTTTAAGGTGGTATTTTCTTCGACAACAGGAGCTACAAATTCAGCTATAGCATAATTTGCTTTTCTTAAATCGACTACAGGTTGACCACTAATTTGTTTCCATTGAAAAGATAATTTTTCCTTAGCATCAGGATCTGTACTGTTAGCTGCACTTAGTGTAGCGTTTTTACCTTCTTGAACAATCAAATTTTGGACAACCTGCGCATTTGGTGGGTTTACTGTAATATTTGAAATCTTTCTGACAGTCATATTTACAGTATCTGAACTATTCAAGCCCTTTGGATCTGTAACTGTAAGTTTGAATGCATAAAGAGAGTTATTTTGTTTTACAAAAGGGACCTTGAATGATGGTTTTATAGTCTTTTCATTTTTGATATCTATAACTAAATTACCAGCAACCTGGGTCCATAGGTATTTTAGTTTGTCAAGTCTATCAGGATCTTTCGTTTTATTACCATTCAAGGTAACAATAGAGCTTTCATTTGCTACAAAGTTTTTGCCTGCATCAGCTACAGGAGGAAGATTTACCTGTTTAATGAGTACATTGACTGTCTTGTTGGCTTTGCCGTTTATTTTGTTTCCATCAAGAACATTTACTGAAAATTGCATTTTGATATCTTTCTGTACATTTGGAGCAACAAAAGAAGCTACTGCACTTTGGTTATTTTCAATCGTAACTTTTGGTATTGGTTTAATCTGACGCCATACAAACTTTAGTGGTTCACCATCTGGATCTTTACTACCACTGGCACTCAATGTTACT
>JAATVK010000016.1 GCA_014523485.1 Nitrososphaerales archaeon TH5894 | reverse complement strand
ATATACAACAATAATCCAAAATTTTTATTTTAAGGTATTATATCAATATATAGATTGTTTTAAAATAGCGTTATTTGCTCTAAGTACACCATGTCAATATGATTCTTAAAAGTATTTCTCAAATGAATCAACTATTAGGAATGTAGAAAAATTCTTTTTTAAATGAAATAATTTAAATTTAATTTATTCTATGAAAAAGTAATATTGATAATAATAATATTTTAAAATATGGATTCCTAGGAACTTTTAATTCTCATTATAACAGGATTTAGTAACATAATATAATAAGTTTTATAATACTGGCTCGGAGGCGTGTGAATTGATTTTGACACAATTTTGTAGTTCTATAAAAGATACCAATTATTGAATCAATTTAACTATTGATCATAAATTGTATTGGATAGCAATTTATTATTTTAATAGTAATAAATTGATACTTTGTAATATAAATTCAGTAAATTTGTAAATTGTTCCTTTGTTGTATCTATTGTTATATTACATATAGACTTTCCAAATACTAAATATATAATAAAATCAGAATATACTTGATTTACCAAATCAAGGTTTACAGTATATTATTAGTCTTTGAAATTTTATCCTATTTTTTTAATATATTGTTAGTGTGTAAATAAAATAAAATTATCAAGTGAAAATAATGTAATAATTATCTATATTCATCACCGCAATCTCCAATTATCTCAAACAGGTCATTTGACTTTTTACATACAGCCTCTATATCATCATAATCTGACTTGTTCAAATTAAAGTTGAATACCTGTGCATTATTGTTTCTATGCTCAGCTATTCCAAGTCTAACACCGATAATAACGCCAGCTACTGCTGACTTGTCAAGAATATATCGAGTTGCTACATTTGCAATGCTTACATTGTACTTTTGTGCAATTCTCTTTAGAGTTGATAAAAGCTCTTGAAACAAATTCCATCCTCCCCAAGCGTCTATCATTTTCATATACTTTCGTAAGCTTAATGTATTTAATTCAGCAGTTGATGGTGGTCGTGTTCTTCCTAGATAGAGGTCTGATATAAGCCCTCCACAAATGCTTCCATATGCAAGTAGACTGATATTATGTTCCAAGCAAAATGGAACCATCTTTACTTCTGGTCTACGATCTATAATCGAATATTGAACTTGATTTGATACCACTTGTTTATCTGAATCTATCATGATCTGTATACGTTCAGTATCAAAATTTGTAAGGCCTATATGCCTGATTCTTCCTTCATCACGGAGGTCAGATAGGTATTTGAGAGCATCCATGTAATACGGATTGTTATAATCCCACCAGTGAAATTGAAGTAAATCAAGAGAGCTAACATTCATTCTGCGAAGCGATCTTTCTATATTTTCCTTAACTATAGATTGTGTAATTCTTCCTGGTTGAGGGACCCATTTTGTTAATGCCTGAATTCTTTCAAGTTCTTCTTTTCCTTTTAGTGTCAATAACCTACGTCTGAATTCTCCAATAAAATCTTCTGCTGGGCCATAAATATCTGCTAGATCCCAACTTGTAAAACCAGCATCATGATATCTAATCATATCTGAGATTGCCAATTCATGGTCGATATATCCATGTCCACCTGCAACCTGCCACATGCCATTAACTATTCTACATATTGTCAAATCAGGGGCCAGTTGATAACATTTCTTAGTCATATCATTCATTCTATGTTTTCTCTATATTTATGTCACAAATATCAAGTACAAAAATTTGACGCATAGTAGTCTAAGCATTTCCTAATTGACTTTACTAGTATCTTTTACTTGTTTCAGAAGAGTTTCAAGTTTTTGCGGCATTAAATATCTTTCAATTTTAAGAACAATTGAATATACTTCTATCTATAATTGGGATTAATTACTTTTCAAATACATTGAGATTTTTACATAGATCTACGAAATCTTCAGGGCTTACATCTTTGACGACTTCTTCACATATTAAATCTTCTAAACTTGCTATATTATCATAATATTTTTGTTCATCTGCTGCTTCTTGAATATCACAATCTTTGCCATCCCAATCACCTTTATAAGTCTGTATACATATATCTTCAGCATACTTTTCTACTTTTTCTATTGCAGCATATACTGTGGGTATCATAAGCAACGAAACAGAAAATAATATTATCATAATAATGGGTAGTTTTTGTTTAATAATCATATTATGTTATCAATATAGTTACTTTTATCCTTTTTTAAAATGTAATCATAATATTGAATTTAATTAGAAAATTGTATTTCTGTTAATTTGTCCTTGTATCTTTAAAAATCTATGTATTTATGGTAATCATGAATCAGTTGTATATTTATCTCATTGATAATCTATTCTATATGCTTCAGAACAATAATAAAGTGTTTGTGGCATTTTTAGATATCTTTTTCTTTTTTATTATTGTAAAATATATTGTAGATGAATCTCATTCTGATAGGGGCTCGGAGGGCTTCAAGCATAACATATAGTTGGGATCTGTTTATTGAAATTTAAATTTTTATATTAACTTTAAAAATAATTAAAAAAATTATTTCTTATACCCTAGTAACATAGATATAGGAAAGTAAAAGTAAATCTCATTATTGTTAAATTTTATAGATATTATTTATTTAAACTATATATTTAGTCGATGTTGACTAACAATATAATTTTTTATAAATATATAATTTAAATATATGTTTTAATATACTAACAGTTATTTAACTGATTTGGACACAATCTTGTAGATGAAATAAAAATATTGCCATCAAAATAAACCTGAATTTATTTAATTCTTGTGTATAAGTTATAAAATTACTATGAAAATAATTGTAGAAAAAATCACTATCCATTACTGTGGAAAAAAGAATAAACTGCTGTCGAATGAAGTTTTTAAAAATCCTAAAAAAGTATTATTATTTATTTATTTTGACCATCTATCTAAAAGAGTTGCAAGACGAATCATTCTACTCTTTAATCCTAAACTAATAGTACTATTAGTTTTATTCTTCCTCATAATTCTATAATTATACAACATCATTAATAATGGGTTCCATTAATATAATACACAACTGTATTTTTTACATGTTTTTAAGTGCCTATAATTTTCATTGTCTATCTTGTCAACGTCAATATAGTTATTGATTTCCATTATTTTAGAGGATTGCCATGTAAACAAATCATTTATTATAACTTTTACACTTGATCATTTTATTTGCATAAAATTCATTTGATTTTACTGTATACTATCTTTTATATAAAAGTATGAGTATCTTAATCTTTAAATCATTTTGTACACAGTTAGCCAAATATTCTACTTTGAAGACCAATATGTTCCCCTATTCTTCAGCCATGATTGATAGTCATCTAGTATTTTTGAATGATCGAAACCAAATTTTATATTTGTTAAATTATTGATT
>JAATVK010000188.1 GCA_014523485.1 Nitrososphaerales archaeon TH5894 | reverse complement strand
CTTTACAATGTTTTATATGTAGGGAATTTATGTCTGCCTCAGAGTAAATCCCACACGGTATTAAATTCAATTTTTTGCAAGTTTGCGCAATTCTTATTGCAATCTCTCCTCTGTTGGCGATTAAAATTTTTTGCAACATGGAAATATGAAGTATTGAACTTAAATCTTTTTAGATAATGATCAAGATTGAGAAATAAGAGGAGTTTTATTTGTAGGCTGGTAGATTTAATTTAATAAAGTTTATTTATAAAAAATAAGATCGCTAAAATATAGAACATTTAATTACAAAACAACTTTTAATTATATACAAGACTTATTTAACAGAGGATCTTAAACAATTCTTATGTCAAGCGATCAAATATTTTCAAAAATACTTGTTCCTATAGATGGTTCAGAACCCTCTTTTCACGCCGCTCAAGTAGCTATTAACATTGCTAATAAATTTAATTCAGAAATTATTGTTCTTTATGTAGTAGTCTCACCTTCTAAATCTGAATATGCCAATTTGACAGGCCTTGTAACACCTAAACATATTGATATGATTATTCAGAATGCAAAAAGCGAGGCTAAAAATTGGTTTAAGAGAATAAAAGATAAGGTAGAGGAAGAGAATCCAAATATCAAAGTATCATCGAAAGTTATATTAACAGGATTTGCTGTATATGGTGAAATAATTCAATATGCCCAACAAGAAAGTATTAATTTAATAGTAATAGGAACAAGAGGTAGATCGGGATTTAAAAAACTATTATTAGGTAGTACTGCTTCAGGGGTAGTCACATATTCAAATTGTCCTGTTTTAGTTACAAAATAGATATTTTGAATAATTTTATTAATATTTCTATTTGAATTGTAGTACTTGGATATAACGGATCATAAACTAGATAAAGAATTAGAATACATAATCTTTAACTAGTGAGTTAATAATGTTACGATTAAGATATCTTGAATATAAAAATATATTAATATCTAATATTAACAAAATTAATTAGTTTTCACTCTTCATTATTACAGGAAATATTTGGCTTTGCTATAATAATATGTTATATTGAATAGTCAAGTTTAATCTATTCTCGATATATTTTTATAAAGAAGGTAAAATTCATACTGGTATATTACCATGCTTCCTTTTAGGACCTTCTTCTCTTTTTCTATATATTGATTTGAGAGCGGAAATTAATCTTCTTCTGGTTTCTTTTGGTTCTATAACATCATCAATATATCCTTTTGAAGCCGCAATATAGGGGTTTGAAAATTTTTTTCTATATTGTTCTACCAATTCTATTTTTTTTTCGTTAGGCTCGATGGAAGTAGCAATTTCTGTTTTGAATATTACATTACATGCTCCTTCAGGACCCATAACTGCAATCTCTGCGGTTGGCCAAGCAAAATTATAGTCAGCTCCAATATGTTTACTATTCATTACATCATATGCTCCACCATATGCTTTTCTAATAATTACAGTGAGCTTGGGAACAGTTGCCTCTGAGAATGCATAAAGAAGCTTTGCCCCATGTCTAATAATGCCTCCCCATTCCTGATTTGTTCCAGGTAAAAAACCAGGTACATCTACCAAGGCTATTAATGGAATATTAAAACAATCGCAAAATCTTACAAATCTAGCTGCCTTATCGCAGGAATCGATATCTAAAACTCCGGCTAATACCTCTGGATTATTTGCTACTATTCCAACTGAATTTCCATCGAGCCTTGCAAAACCTATTATTATATTTCTTGCCCAATACTTCTGAACTTCCAGAAAATCGTCATTATCTATAAATTTTTTAAGGAGTGATTCCATATTATATGGTTTAGTAGGACTAGAGGGAAGGATATAATTTAACTCCTCATTCTCTCTTAAAGGGTTGTCTTTAGTATCTATTCGTGGGGGATTTTCCAAGTTATTAGATGGGATATATGATAAAAGTTTATGTAGTATTATAAAACATCCTTGTTCATCTTCTGCTAAAAAATGTGCAACACCACTCTTTTCATTATGAATTTGTGCCCCACCTAAATCATCGAAACTTACATTTTCATTAGTTACCTCTTTAACAACTTCAGGTCCTGTGACAAACATAAATGATGATCTATTCATAATTATAAAATCCGTTATTGCTGGAGAATAGACAGCCCCACCAGCACAGGGGCCCATAATAAGGGAGATTTGTGGAACAACACCAGAAGCTTTTACGTTTCTATGAAATATATCGGCGTAACCTGCAAGACTTGCCACTCCTTCTTGAATCCTAGCTCCACCTGAATCATTTATTCCTATTATGGGAACTCCTTGTTTTAATGCTAAATCCATGATTTTACATACTTTATGAGCAAATGACAAACTTAAAGATCCACCAAACACTGTAAAATCATGAGAAAAAGCATATGCCAATCTACTATTAATTAAACCATATCCTGTGATAACTCCATCACCTAGAAACTTTTTACTATCCATTTCAAAATCAAAACACTCGTGTGTAACAAAAGGATCAATTTCTACAAATGATGTTGAATCAAATAATGAATTCATTCGCTCTAACGCATTCAATTTGCCTTTTTGTTTTCGTTGTTTCTGCTTTTCAATTCCTCCCCCTAGACTATGTTCTTTTTTATATTTCTCTAGTTCTTCAAAACCCATATGATAATAGAATAAATATAAATGATAAAAAGTTTAATTTAATATTCACGTAGTAAATTCATGAATATTATTATTTTTTCAAAATGGTACTTGTCGTTATATCCAAATTGTAGTATATTATTTGTTAGTTTGTTTCAAAATTTTAAACCTTTTTTAAATGAGTATCCAATTATATGGTAGAGGTTAAAGAATTGGAAGGAATTTTTAACCTATATTCGTAAAGTGACAAGATTTAAATAAATTATATAAAAAATTTAATATTGAAGATAGTTTTTAAGATGCTACTACTAATAATACTTATTATCTTTTTGACTATTGCATATGATCCCTATATAATTATGTTATCATTACAATATAAATAATATTCTAATATGAATTTAATAATTCATAGTGCATAAAATATTATGAATTAGATATCTTTATTAATATTCATTGAATTAGATATCTATTCCCTGTAGAGTCACAGCCTCAACGATATCAACAAAAAACAGATCAAAAAACAAATTGTCAAAATCAATAACCTCTTTTGGTATTGGTGGGTCATCAGTAGCATTGCAGAAATTTATCAGAAATGTTAGTATTCAAAACGAGAATACTGCAGTTCAATATTCATCTCGTCTTTCAAATTTTCAAAAATTCGTGGAAGAAAAATATAGAGTACATCTGGATGACCTGCTTCACAAATTAAATATAGGTGAATGGAGTGCATACGATGTCAAATGATTATTGTATTTTTTTAAAGGATAATTATAATTTATCTCCTCTGCCATTTAGAGATAAAATCGTAACGGTAAAGACTTTTCTTGAGTTGAATGATATAGAACTAAGTCAGAAAAAGTTCAAGTTAAAAGTAAGATTTCCAAAAACTGTATCACGACATAAAGAAGCAATTGATAAGGAAGATATCGTTAAAATCTTGAATGGCTGTTCTGATTTAAGGTTAAAAACTTATGTGATGTTGTTGGCATCAACTGGCTTGACGGCACCAGAAGCACTGTCTATAAGATTGAAAGACTTGACACTAAATTCTAATGATAATGATAATGGTCTTGCTAAGTTATTTATTAGAGGAGAATATACAAAAACAAAAGTAGATAGATATGTATTTTTAACTAGAGTAGTTGAACAACTTAAAATTTGGATTGATTACAAATACAGAAAATGGAGAATTTGTCATATAGATCGTCTATCATGCATTACTGCAATTACAACTATCACATGATTATAATGTGACTTTCATTGAGTAATACCAATAGGGGTGCGAAAATGAGACTGTATTGTAGATATATTACAATCTCATATTTAGCTTTTATTATTAGAACTTACGTTGTACGAATTTTTTGTTGAAGTAAATTTAAAACTTATTTAATTTCTATTTTTATATTTCATGGTAATTCATCTTTATCGTTTTCATAAAAGAGAGTAAATTAGCAATAAGTTATAAAGTTAAAATACTGGCATTGATTAAAAAATTTATTGGATATAATGAAAAATTTTTAGAATCCAATATTTTAAGAAATTCTCTATTCTTTCAAACTAACTTCTACTGGAGTAGGATGTGAAACAATATCAAATACAGGTGATCTCTTTTGTGCAAATTGTACTAACTCTTGTAGTTTTTCTTTTGATGCATCTGCTTTTATCTTAAATTCCACTTTTATCTTTTCATAGCCGTTTCTTATATTTTCATCCAATCCGAGAAAGCCATGCAAATTCAAGTCTCCCGAGAAGGATGTTTCTATTTCGTCTATTTTTATTCCTTGTGCTGCAGCATGATAAATAAGACTTGTAGTCAAGCAACCATCAAGTGCTGCAAATATATATTCAACTGGATTTGCTCCATGGTCTTCTCCTAACAATACTGGTGGTTCATCTTTTTCAAAGACAAAAGCTTCTTTTCTTTGGAAATTCCGGCATGCGCCATAAAATTCATTAATAGTTGTTCTATTGTGTCCGCGATTTATCCATTTTCCCCTTGCTTTAAAGTTGAATTTTGCAATTTCAGGATTTCCCTTTATTGCTTCAACAATTATATGGAGTGACAAGAGTTATCCTTATAGCATTACATTAACCAATATTCCTATTGGTGTATAAAAGCT
>JAATVK010000187.1 GCA_014523485.1 Nitrososphaerales archaeon TH5894 | reverse complement strand
TCGTAAAGCTAGATCAAGGAAAATACAGTGTTAGTGAAAGTGGACCATCTGATTATACTGTCAGTAAATCAGGTTTGTGTTCTGGAACGATAAACCCTGGACAAACAAAGACCTGTACTATTACTAATACGTACAATTCACCTGTACTTACAGGTACATTAAAAGTTGTAAAAAAAGTCGTTAATGATGGAGGAGGATCTAATGGACCATCTGATTTTACTATTACAGTGAATGGTAAAGATCCTCAGCCAACATCTTTTCCTGGAAGTTCAGCTGGTGTGAATGTGAATTTGAAAAATGGTAGTTATTCTGTTACTGAGGTAAGTCCTTCAGATTATAATGCAGACTATTCTAGCGGTTGTCTCGGTAAAATGAACCCAGGAGACAAAATTACATGTACTATTACAAATGTTTATCAACCTGAAGATCAATCTGCACAATTGATAGTCATAAAAGATGTAGTCAATAACTATAACAATGATGACTCTGCTACAAAATTAAAACCTACTGCATTTACCATCAAAGTAAGTGGGAACGATCCGTCACCCAGGTCTTTTCCAGGAAGATCTGGAAGTGGTATCACTGTTACTTTAGATCCTGGTAGCTACAGCGTGACGGAAAAAGGTCCACCAGGATACTCAACAAATTACTCAAATGGCTGTGAAGGAAAAATAAAATCAGGTCAAGCAAAAGTTTGTATTATAACAAATGAAGTTAATCCACCCCAACCTGTCATTCCTCCACAATCCCAACTCTCTGTAATAGGTACAATATCTGGTTTTACCTTACCTTATGGAATGGCATTTAAATCAGATAACAATTTGCTTTATGTCACAAATTCTGAGACGCTTAATAATATGAGCTCAATTTCAGTGATAAATACTACAACTGATAATTTTGATGCAATTATACCTATAGGTAATAATCCTAAGGCAATTATTTACAATTCTGCTAATGACTTAATTTATATTACAAATTCTAATTCAGGAGTAATATCAATAATTAATACTACAACTAATTTAATAACCGATACAATTAATATTGGTAATTTCATTGGAACAGGTCTTTCAGGTATAGAAGTAAATCCAATTAACAATACAATATATGTAACCAATAACGGATTGAATATAATATCAATAATAAATGGTACTTCCAATACTGTAATGGGAAATATAAGTCAAATGATAGGAAAATTTTTTAGCCCTGATGGAATTGCATATAATTATGATAATGGCAATCTATATGTTACTAACAGGGGATCAGATACTGTTTCAGTAGTTAACAGTACAACAAAAACCTTGGTAAAAATAATCTCTACTGGTGAGATAGCTCCTTCTTCTATAATTTATAATCCAGTTAACAACTACTTATATGTCGCAAATACTGGTTCAGGTACAGTATCCGTTATAAATGGTACCACAAATGATGTTGTTAAAACTATTTCAACAGGTGCTAGACCAATAGGGATAACATATAATGAATATGATGGTAACATTTATGTTACAAATTCAATAAATGGGACAGTTTCAGTTATTGATGGACTACTTAATACAGTAATTGATACTATTGATGTAATTAGTAAAGACAATAATCTTACTGGAATAGCATTCAATTCTAACAATGAAAACGTTTATGTTGCTAACACTAACGCAGAAAGTATTTCTATCCTAGGATAGATCTTGTAATTGAGCTAACACCAACTCTCCTAAACTAAAGTGATAATATACTGACTAACATAATTTCGTATCTATTGTTTTAGTGAGATACATTTTTGTATCTTTTACAATGGGATGTGAAACAAATTTGACATAAATTCGGGTACCTTTATGTAACAAGTCATTTTAACGAAAATTCCTATTAGAATTGAAATAAGACCTTTTAAGAAGTATTTTGGGTGTATAGACAATTATTTTGGAAGATTATCTCGGAAGCGTCTCTAAAAAGGAAAATGAAGAATTAAAATTCAATAGCTATAAATCGAAAAATATTAACTTCTCTCACTGAAGTAAGTTAATATGACATTCAATGATAATCAAATGCTTATATTATCTTTTGAGGCACTTAATGCTACAATAGCAGAATTTAGAGATGCCCGAGACCAACTTGAGGACACATTTGAAAGAATTGGCGAAGATACACTTATGAGTCGTAATGCAGATTTTTACATAGGCTGTGTAATTGGTGGTACAAGAGCAAATTTTAGATGTATTGCTAGACAACAAGGTTTTTCAACTAATGACATCAATGCAGCTCTGCCATATGTATCAAATTACATAGTTAGCAATCTATCAATGATAATTGAGGCGGTTGCTAGTAAATAGGTTATAATTAATTGGTAGAATTAATAGTAATATTAATCTCAAAAAGACAATCATTGAATTAAATGATGAAATAAGAAAGGTCAATTTATTGAAGATCATGGAATTGTGACTGATTCAGATGCTAATGTCTATGTAGTCGATACAAGAAATATTCGAGTTCAAAAATTTGATAGCAATGACAATTTTATCACAATGTGGGATCACTTGGATGTACAGATGATCAATTGTAAAGATGATAAATTCCTAATTCCACATGATATTGCAATAGATTCTGAAGGTAAAATCTACGTTACAGATAGCGGAAAATCACATTTGAGAGCAATTATGATTGCAATTAAGGAGCTAATCATAAAGTATAATAACTATATTGAACAAATTAGATTAATTTTTCTTACATTATTTTTGGTTTTTCATAACTGATAATAAGTGATAATAATAATAACAATATCTAATCATTAAAGTCAGCATTTAATAAAAGTTGGTTCTTAGAATAATCTACATCAATTGCTATTATTACTGGGACAGATGTTGATTCTTTTGCTTTTTCTAAGATTTTAGGAAATTCTTCAGTAGATTTAACATGATATCCAATGGCTCCAAAACTTTTGGCAAGTGTAACAAAGTCAGGATTACTGAATCGAGTAAATGCACTCCTTCCAAATTCCTGAATTTGTTTTAGAGAGATCATACCATAATCTGAATCACACCAGATGATGATTATTATTGGTAATTGTAAACGAACAGCAGTCTCCAATTCTTGAACATTCATCAAAAAGCCACCGTCGCCACACATGACAACAACTTTTTGATTTGGCCTGACAAGTTGTGCTGCAATAGCACCTGGAAAGGCAAAACCCATAGAACAAAAACCATTAGTGATTAGACAAGTATTTGGAATATAAGTATTGTAAGTTTTCGCTATCCATAATTTATGAGCTCCAACGTCTGATATAACAATATCATTTTCTTCTAAAGCATTTCTTACATCAATGACTAATTTCATGGGATCAATCGGATAAGCAAAATTATCTTTGAATTTTTCTATTCTTTCTGTAATTTGTTTCTTGATTTCTCTAAATGTATCAGGTATTTCAAAATATGGTATATCTATAGAATTTAGATTGTTATTCTTGTCGATTCTTTTTTTTCCTACTTTTTCTTCTACTTCTTCTTTTTCTTTAATCAATTCAAGTAAAATTGAATCTATTGTATAACCTATATCTGCAGCAATCTCAATGTCTGGAGGATAGTATGTTTCCACTTCAGCTGGGGTAAAATCTATATGAATGATTTTCTTGTCTAAATTACTATTCCAATTTTTTGGGCTATATTCTACTAGGTCATATCCTATCGCAATAACCAAATCAGCTTCTCTCAAAGCAATGAGAAGATGATCTACATCTTTGATTCCAATTGTTTGTAAATGTCGTTCAGATTTATCTGATATTACACCTTTTGCCATGAATGTATTCATTGAAAATATGCCTGTTTTTTCTACAAACTTTCTTATGTTTGAGCTAGCGCCGCCTCGTATACAGCCGTTTCCTACCAAAATTATAGGAATTTTGGCACTCAAAATCATTTTAACTGCTTTTTTTATCAAACCCTTTTGTGGTCTTGATCTTAATGTTCGTTTGGGCTTTTTTATTGGCTTGATATCTGATTTGTTTTTGGCTATATCCTCTGGCAGTTCTAGATGTACTGCGCCAGCTTTTTCCTCAATTGAAATTTTAAAAGCTCTTCTTACTAATTCTGGAATAACATCAGCATTGTGGATTGACCATCGCCATTTTGTTATAGGGTTAAACAGGGATACAACGTCCATATTTTGATGAGATTCTTTATGACGTAGGTTAGAATCTGTTTGTCCGGTAATAGCCAATATAGGAGATCTATCCATATTTGCATTTGCCACACCGGTTATCAAGTTTGTTGCACCAGGACCCAACGTAGATAGACAGACTCCAACTTTTTGTGTTAGTCTACCATAGACATCAGCCATAAAAGCAGCCCCTTGTTCATGTCTTACTAGGATAAACTTAATTTTTGAATTTAATAGTGAAAGCATTAAATCATTATTTTCTTCACCAGGTAAACCAAATATATATTCGACTCCTTCAGATTCTAAGCATCTTAGGAATAGATTAGAAGCCTTCATCATTATTTGACTATAATATTAAATATCATAGTATTTCATTATTAGTTATCTCAATAAACTCAAGACTCATCTAGAATTATTTTATGATAGATCAAATCTAATTAAAACTGAAATACATATGATTCTAAAAAATTAGTAGTAAAAAATTAACAGTTCGAATTGATTAAAAATCAATTTTACAATTTAATGATAAATAACATGGATCTGTTAGTTTAATAAAATAGATTTAGCTGTGAATGCTTATCTCAAATCTATGGCAACCAGATTATTTCTGAAAATAAGAATAGCCTAAATTACTTCAAATATTTTTTCAGGAAAGATACTGTCTTTTCCCATGCATCTTGAGTTTCTTGAGGAGCATAATTATCGCCAGATGGGTTTGCAAATGCATGTCCTACTCCTTTGTAGATGTAAATTTCATTTGTTATTCCATTTGCATTCAATCCTTCTTCAAATTGTTTTACGGTTTGTACTGGGATTGATTTGTCTTGGTCTCCAAATATTCCTAATATTGGCCACTTTATCTTTGAGATTGATTCTTGATCAGATACCAAATTGCCATAATAAATTATCGTTGCCGATAAAGGATATTCTGGTTCTGTGTTTAATGCTAGTTGAAGAGATTGTCCACCACCAAAACACCAACCAAGAGAAGCAATTTTAGAGGAATTAACATTTTCTAAAGATGCTAGATATCTTACAGCATGTTGAAGATTGTTTAT
>JAATVK010000002.1 GCA_014523485.1 Nitrososphaerales archaeon TH5894 | reverse complement strand
TCACTTGCTGTCACTGAAGCCACTCTCCATGGATGAATAATACAATGATATAGAAATTCCGTTATGTGATTTATAAATCAAAAAAAGATGTAGATGAAAACATACATAGCTTAACTATTAATACTATGATTATGTATCTATATCCAAAAATAATTTAAGAATAATTACTTGATTCCTTTTACTACTAATAGGTAATTCTCACCCTGTTTTGTAAGTGTGCCATTAATTTGGTATTTGTTTTCTGGATTGAATTGACTTGTTCCCAAGTCTAATACCCCTTTTATGACTTTAACATTTTCACCATTTTTCTCAGTCTCTTCTACTGTCTTCCAAGAAGCATGTAATTCTATCATATTTTTGGAATCTCCTGTGTCAATGGTTATTCTTCCTGTTAACGATCTTTCACCTGAAATCCTTTCGGCTTGCATAGTTCCACCTTCGAGTTCATACTCACAATTACCAGAAGAACATAATTGACTTGAATTACTAAGCACAAATGCAAAGTTAGAAACTTGATAATAATCGTCAAGATATTCGTTTTCATGTGGTACTAGTTGAATTTTTGCGGTAAGTTCGGGTTGAGTGTTATTCATTATTATTTCACTTTTATCTATGTTAGAATTAGATTCAAAATCCGGTATCTGTAAAGTTTGACTAAATCCATCAATGCTCAGACTTGGTAATATCAAAGTTAGAATTGTCACGATAGTTGCTGCAGTTAAAATTATTGATTTAGTATCAATTTGTACCATAAGAATAACAGCAAATATTCCTATATAAAATTTGAAATACCAATAGAAGATAAGGCGAACTAAACCTTATAAGATTATCAAGTTATTGCTCTTAGGAGATAAATTCATAGTTGAATTTATATCTAATAGTAATGATAAAAACAACAAGAATAAGGTAAGACGAAAACGGAGAATAACAATAGAACTAAAGGCATGTGGTGACATAGCTTGCTTTGTTAAACCTCGTTCAGATTTTGTTTGTGATACCATTGTCAGAGGTATATTGCCAAAACGTCATAATGGTCTTGAATCTCCTACTGTATATGTATTGGTGACTGATAACAAATTTGATTTTTACAACATCACTGAAATAGCTGATAAAAAATATAAGATAATAGACAGGGCATTAAAAAATGTAATAGTACAAAGAGTTTTCACAATACATCAATTAGCACATTTCTTGATAAAAGAATTGGAAAAGGATTTAGCAAAATACAAATCCAAACTAATGGTTATAACAGGCGACTTTTTCCTTGCTGACCCTCAAATAACTAAACAGTACAAAGACTGTCCATATCCTCAAATGATTAAAACAATTAAAGAAAAGATTAAAGATTCTATTATCCTTGTATTTTCTCCTATGAGATTGTCAGAGTTAGTAAACTATGGATAATGTAATAGAAAAGAATGAATAACTATCTTGTATCAAAATACTATCAAATATCGTTAACCCAAGAAAACTACGGGCCCGTCGGGAGTAATACCGATAGCGGTGCAAAAATATGAGTCTATTGTAAAGGTATTACTACTATCTTGTATTTAGCTTTTATTATTAGAAACTTATGTTTAATAATATATTGGAATGGGAAGAAATGAGCCTATATTTTTCTGGATAACAAGCCATCTAGTAGAGTTTTAGGAAAAAATGGATTTCAATGAAAAAAAGATTAATAATAATTCGAAAAAAATTCTTTAAAAAAATTATGAATAATATAGCTAATTATTTAAGATAATGATGTGACTTATTTGTTATATATTAATATCTAATAATGAATTCATTCATGAAATCAAATACAGTGGTTATAACATTGATAATATCAACACTAGTTGCTCTTTCTTTTATTATATTCATACCTTCAGTATTAGCATACAATAATTATATATCAGATAAAACCCTTTCACCGATAGCCGAAGTTAATACACGTGATATATTTTATGCCCCTGCCGCTGTTAATTTCACTCTGACTAAATTTGGTTCAGACTGCCCTTCAGAAACTGCTATTTATATTCATGGTTTTAATCGAGATGATATGGAAGCTAAAGAAGAATTTAACAGACTACAAACTTCCTTATTACATAATAATTATCGAATACCTCTAGTTGGATTCGGTTGAGATTCCAAAGTTCTTTGGGAACAAGCTAAAGGTAATGCTACAAAAAGTGGAGAACAACTTGCAAATTTCACAGCTGAATTCAAAATAGAACAAAACTGTCCCAAAACTAATATTCGCATTTTAGCTCATTCATTGGGTGCAGCGGTAGTTAACAGCACTTTAGTTAGTCTCAATCAAAATGCCAGTGGGACAGCTATGATAACTTCTGTACATTTACTCGGTGCAGCTATTAACAATAAGTTGATAGCAAATAATACTTTATTAGGAAATGCAACAGAGAATGTAGTAGATAAATTTTACAATTTATACGACCCTGAAGATGATGGATTAAAAGTAAATCAATTGGAGAATCGTCAACCACTAGGTTTAGTGGGTGCCTTAAAACTAAATGTTCCTTCAAATTATCATGAAACAAATGTCGTTAATGAAATACCTCCTTTTTCTGATGCAGACGGAGATGGTAACCTAGAGGAATGTTTTGAAGATATCAATCCAGTTAAAGTATGGGGAGACAATCATTGTGGATATATAGGTTTGAGAAATTCCACCACTGGTTTATTCCTTGATGATGGTATAATGAATATAGTAGTAAGAGATTGGATAAAATCCTAAATACATATTCTTACTATTTTTTTGATATTAATATATACTAGAGTTCATCTTTTAACAATCGGGTTCATTTACTTATTTAATAGACCTTCGGGAGTAGAGCCTTCCATGTAGTGGGGTTCTATTACATAGTATTTAGCTTTTATTAATAGAACTTATTTTAATATAAAAATAAAAAATAAATATAATAAAAATTGTTAGTTCAAAATTGATTTATAAAGTCAAACAAGAATTACTTTACCAAAATAATATAGATACTTTTCTGCTAATCTAGTGAAGTTTAGTTAACGATATTCTTATCTATCTCTTTTATGCTTATTACACAATGCCAATAATAACAGTATCAATGTATAGTGGTAGAACACAGAGAGAAAAAGATAGACTCGCAGAGGCAATGACTGAAGATATAGCAAAGATATTAACCATAAAGAAAGAAGAGGTAATTATAGTATTTCAAGAAGCACCTCATGGAAATTGGTATTCCTCAGGAGTTCGTCTATAATATAACTATATTTGTTATGTATATAATAATTATAACAAACTCATTTGAATTAGAAGAATAACAAACGATGATATTAAACAACAATATTAGTTGTATGACATTCCTGGTTCTTTTAAAATAGAAACTAAGTCAGAATAGCTAAAAGGCTTAAAAAGCACATCTTGGCTTTTTATACCAATTGATTCTATCATACTGCTTATATTATCTAGTGAATAGGTTGTAGTTAATATTATTCTTTTATTTGGTAATCTATCACGAATCTTTCTAGCAACTTCAAAACCTAAAATGTCAGGAAGATACGTGTATACTATAAAGATATCATGGTCGTTGTTGTTGTTCTTGTTGTTATTGTCTTCTATACTAGAATGTATAATTTCTAAGCATTTGTTGCCATTTTGTACAAATTTCACATCTGATATTGAAAAACCATACAGTTTTGTAAAAAGAGAATAAAGATATTGAATATCTGAGTCTGGTTCGAATGTAGGATTCTTTTAGGTTTTTTCTTTCTTCTTTTGGTCTTCTGCAGATTGGTTTAAATCAATCATTGTTGTATGGTGTGAGAGTCATTCAGATACTGTCTTTTGTATCTAATAATAAAAGGGGTTGTTAAGGACTTCTAGTATTTACCTCTTTATTGTAGCTATTAACTGATTCTTCTTTTACTGCTTGTATGTAATTGGTATTTGTTTTTGCGCAAGCCTTCACATTATCACGTGTTTGTTCAAGTGCTGTATTGTATACTCTCATATTTGATGCTAGAGCATTGTTTATTAGATTGCTAGTATTTAATAGGTAACTTGTAAAGTTATTTACCATTACTGCGTAATTTTCTGCGATTTTTTGTGGATTAAACCAGTCCCATGCTCCGTTGTTATTTCCACTATTTCTGTCTACTTGTTGTGATTGAAAAGAGTTTATTACTTGTTTTTGTGCTTCGATATAGTCAGAAGCAATATCTCTTATGGTTTGAATAGTTTGTTCTTGATATTCAGCAATACGTTGTGAATATCGTGGAATTTCTCGTGTAGCTTCATCAGTTGTTCTTTTGACATTATTTAATACGTTGTCTAGTGTCTTGTTTATTGCATCTTGTTGTTGATTTAAGGTGTTATTTGTTCTTTCATTAAAATTATTGTTGTCTTTGTTAAATTTAGTTGTATTTTTTTCATTAAATTTTGGTTCATTTACAGCTATATTCTCATTTACTTTTATTTCTTCTTTTCTTGTTGACATGTATATATATACGTTACTAAGGTATATAAACTTATGTAATTATGTCTAGCGAATAGTCATATTTTTGTACGTATTATCTATTTATTTGTATAATTTGAGGTAATATATTTGTAATTACAAGAATAACGAACCGTATTAAAGTAGTGGGATTTGACATAACGATTCAGACATCCTATAAATTTAGCCCTCCTTTTTGAAACAGGAGCACGAAGTTAATTATATTGATATAAAAGATGTTCCCCACCAAAAAACGAAGGTTTTTGCTAAATACAGTCTCTTTGACTCTTCTGCATATTTATAAACTGATAAATTGATTACTTAAAGTTAAATATCCTTTTTTATAGTATATAAGATATGGGGGAGGTATTCAATCCTAGAGATTGGAAAGCCAATACTAGTGGAGGTTTAGTTTGTGCGTCCATTTTCTGTAGAAATAGACCTACAAATCAATGTCCTAAATGTTCAAACTATTATTGCTCTGAACATGCACAAACACATGAACATAGATTTGGTTCTAACAGTATACAAAAAGAAAAAGATGACCTTCATAAAATGAGATAAATTCTTTTTTTTATTAATCACTTCGTTGGTAACAATAAGAGATGTTTAATAGTTTATAATATATAAATTAATAGATAAATTTATGAAAAAAGTAATTTGAGGTCAAAGTATCATAGTAGATATTTTATTACCATTTACGTCGTGGGAAGTAGCCAAGCGTTTAAGTTATTTCGTGAAGGTAAAAAGTCTATTGATGTTGCTATTGATTTAGATATTCCATATGAAAAAGCCAAGAAATTTTGGTCGCAATTTTTGAGATTAACAAGAATGTATGAAGCTTATGAATTGTATGAAGTTTGTGGATATGATATACCAAACCTATTATCCATACGCAGTTTTTTAAATAGAAATAATATCAATGGAAAGGATATGGCAAATATTTTGAGGGATGCAAATAATATTTATAATCTACAATCACAATCATTAAATCTTAAAAATGAAGTTGAACAATTAAAACGACTACACTTTGATTATAGTCAAAGAATATTACCACCATTAAGACCTTTACCAAGATATTATAATTGGTAATTAAACTCTGTTTTAGAGTTTAAATTTACACTTGGAAGTAGATGAAAAATGATAGCTTTTCTATCCAATAAAACTTTAAACTATCTCTATTATAGAGGTCAGGATTTAATAATTTTATTTATGTAGTACAGTATATAGCTCTAAATTTCGGTCTTTTAGTGTTACTAACTTCATTGGCGGTATTCTTTTTTCAATTGCAGTAGAAAGGGCATGTTTTGCCAGATAATCAGGTTTAAAATCAAGTTTCTTTAAAGAATTACATTTTTGTAACCAATCAGTTAGGATATCAAGTGACTGTTGATACGATAACTTTTTGATATTTACCAGATAAGGAGTAAGAATGAGATTTGTAGCATTTTTTCTAAAATCTGATATTGGAGTATCAAGAAGTTTTTCTATCCAAAATATAGTATTATTATTTTCCCTATTAGAGAAATAGCCTGACCTTCTCTCTATCTCCCTCTTTTTATTAAGTTCTTTTATCTTTTGATTTATAAGGTATCTTCTAAACTCTAGTAACAGAAATTTTATAGACGGCCTATCTCTATTCCATTCCTGGATGATTTTTACCTTTGAGTTTTCAAAGCTTTCACCTCTAGCAAGACATTTTGCATTAAAGGAATTTGGTATACGTAAAAGACAAGACCTAAACGATGGATTATTTGATTTGTCTGCTTTATTATTTGACAAAATATCTTTGGTAAATCTCAAAAATCTTTCTGATGGGCTA
>JAATVK010000186.1 GCA_014523485.1 Nitrososphaerales archaeon TH5894 | reverse complement strand
AATTTCCAACCAACATTGCTATTAGGTTCGAAGCCATTTACATTTAACTCCATGCCATATCCACTAGTATCACCACAAGTAGGTGAAACCTTAACATTAGGTTTTAATTGTGCATTTGTATTGGTAAATAGTGATATTGAGGCTACAAGTATTGTAAGAAATAGAAAACTATAGATCGTTATTTTCATACATTATATTTATACAGATTAATTATTTAATTTTACTATGAATGTTTTCATTAACATTAATATAGATAAAAGTTATACATCAGCTCTGTTAAGTTAAGGAGTAAAAGCTATAGTTATTTAGACTCTATTTCTAATCTATAGGGTATTAGATTTCTTGAAGGAATAGAACAACAAACTATTATTGTACTGTCTTTTTGTAATTGTATTTTCTTGGTCTCAGATTACGTAATAAACATACATCAAAGGCATTAATAGGCTTTAGAGACAAGAAAAGATACAATTCTTTGTATCTATGTACACTGATACTAAAGCTACCAACCGTGAATTCAAAATCTGGTTAAAGGAAAAAAATAAATTCGAACAAAATCTGTATACCGAATTATTTAAAGATTTGTAACAAAACCGATTAAAAACTAAAAGTAAAGAATAGATATACTTAAAGATCTGTGTTATTTATATAGTAAATTTTATCTACGTTAGAAATATGACTATTATCAGAGCAATATGAGAATTTAGATACCTACTATCCAGGCATACAAAAGTAATACAGATGCAATTTATTTCATGTACATAATTTGATACAATTCTTTGTTTCTATGTAAAATAATACACAGTATCTAACAAGAAGAATTATTCCATATCCTTTAAAAGAAGAAGGAGAATATATCTTAAATTGACCTCTAGATCTAAATAAAATCTATTATATAGAATATCTAATGGCAATATAGTGAGAATCTTGATAGATAGCCAAGTTTTTTAGAGTGTTATTTTTATTATTGGGAACTACATATAGTGAAGGATAATTATAGTAGTTTGACTTTGATAATGATTTATCCATAGAAAGAAGGTTACAAAGAATGTAATGACGAAAAGTTAAAGTTATTTAATCGTATAAAATTAAAATTTAGTGATCCATATGAAAAATTTTCCATATGAAAAATTTTATTTAGCAATTATATTTTTATATAATAGTTTTTTAATTGAAAAAATAATATAGTTGGATATCCTTACTAAATTATATAAGAAATATGATAGATAAAGTTGATATCAACCTTACTATAAAAATAGGATCGATGAATGCACCGTGACAGAAAACTCTGTCAGACATATTGACACAATAAAAGAAATGGAAGCTATGAAATTAGAATATCAAATACGTTGCAGTCATCATGAGCTTGAATTTTTACATAGTGAGAAATTAATAACTTGTGTTATTTGTGGAAAAAATTGGTTATTTTTAGAAGAAAGAGGATACTCAAAAATAAAATCAGCATATGTAGCAGAAAAAAATATTTCTGCACTAACGACGGAATAAATAATTAAATAATTTAATAATTAATTAATTAGAATGGATCATCTAAAACATGTCCTTCGATTGTAATATTTTCTTTTACATAGTTTTTAATCTGTTCAATTGAAGAAATATTAAAAAATCGGTTATTCCATTTATTAATAACTGCGTCAGTAGCATTGTATTCAAGAGAAAGAGCTTTTCTAGATTGACAAAAAGCTTTCCATAAATTGATAACATATTTTTCCTCCTCCTCCTCCTCCTCCTCAGTATTTGATATATTTGAGTCCAATACATCCATTTATAATAAGTTTTAATTTAAATTAGATTTGAATTTATTGAATTAATAATATATAAAATAATGAAAAATACATTATTATTCTATATGTAATTTTTTTTGGATGTAAAGCTTCTTTAAATAATTCAAAAAGACTATTAACATTAATACTATCAAAATAGCTATTGTTGCCTGTAATATTGAAGTTATATACAGATCCTTTCTATCATTAAAAATTACGATATCTATCGGTGCAATAAAAATTACTAAAAACGCTGATATTGCTAAAAGTGTAAACCAAATAACTCCGATAATCAAAAATAGATTGAACAGATTGGACATTTTAAATTTTTCCACCCAAGACAAAATAATATTGGATAACAATTGAAATTAATGCTAAAATTGATGAAAATATTGCTAGTTTAAAAATTTTGTTAACTAATTCACTTTCTGAAAGTGGACCATCAACTAAAAGTAGTCTCAAGAGTGTAATTGGAGCTTTTTTGTCTTTGGATGCGGCTAGTTTAAAATCATCAGTTAAGTATGTAGGCCTTGCTGTAATTTCTCTATGTTCAACCACTCTTTTTACGCTAGAAAGGAATAGAAATGAGTTAAATATTGCAGGAAGTAATGCAATAATCGCAATAAGTTCTGATTTTCCTGTTATGGCTATTGCACCGTATATCGTACCTAACAGCAAAGTACCAGAGTCTCCTGGAAATATTTTACTTGGAAATTTATGAAATTTATAAAAAGCAAGAGTTACAAAAAATAAAGAAAGTGATGCTAAAAAAACTTCTACACTTCCAAATATATAGACACTAATAATTAAAGGAATACATGCAATTAGTATAAAACCACTAGCTACACCATTCAATACATCAATAGAATTAATAGTATTTCCAATTACAGGAATAGCTATTAGAATAAGTGGTATGTATAAAAGCGGAATAAAAGCATTACCGAATATAAGATTTAGATTAGTATCATACGCTCCTAATAGTAAAATAGGCAAAGCAGCAATCAATAATGCAACAGGTTTGAACCAACCAGGCATTACTTTTTTATCATCTATAAAACCTATTAGGAAGGCAATAACAGTACTAAACAATATAGCCAGGATTTTTTCATTGAATGTTAAACAATAAATTACCATCAAAGATAGTGTAATTCCTATTATTAGAATTGGACCTGCCGGTCTAGGGATCTTTGGTCTTTCAGATTTATGATAATCTTGTACTATCATACCTCTTTCCAGTAGAAATGCAATCGCTTTTGGCATAGCAAAATAAACAGTCAAAAACGAAATAGCAGAAGCAATTATTCCATAAATAAATACCATAATAAGTGAATTGAGGTCAGAAAATATCATATAGTATAGCCACACTAGAGTTTGTTTTCATTATTATATGTATATCTTTTTAATTGAATATATAAAAAAATAATTCTTGTTATTAGACTGGAAAATGAATATTGACTTGATCATGTTAATTGTTTTTTGATCTTTTTTGCAATTGATGGCCCAATTTTAGATATACCTGATATAGTAGATTCTGGGGTTGATTTCAATAATTTAATATCGACAAATCCCGCATTATATAAAGCTCTGGCTCGTATTCTTCCTACACCTTCTAACTTTATTAGCGGAAGCAATTCTTGCTTCACTCCATGCTTTGTTCTAATTCGAAGATCGGTTAAAGTTTCAAGAAGATCATCCCTATTAAACAATTTAGCAAACTCATTTAATGTATATAATAACCAATCAGCTGATTCTACAATTCTATGCATATCACCTGGTTCAATTCCAAGTCTATCACTTAGGTTTCTTTCACTACTCTCATTAATCCATTCATATAACGCCAAGAAACTCCTTGAACAATTGTATTCAGTTAGGTCAAATAATAAATCCTCTTCCTCATCCATATATTTATTGACAAAGTTATAAAAATAATCCATATCCTTTTTCCTCAAGGTAAGCTTTGGATAAAAGTCTGAACACTCAGATATAATATGAAGAAATTTTATAATGAGATTATTATATTCATTTTGTGTATCTCGAGTTATTGCCTTTAACGATTCCTTTGTATTTATTTCGTTTAATGTATCTAATTCATTTTTAAATTCTATAGCTGTAAGAGGATCTATATATAAAATAGAAGTTTTTTTTCCAAAATCAGTCGCAATATATCTTTCATTTTTTGATTTAATAAGATCCCACTTTTCAAGCGATTCTAGTGCAACATCGATTTTGAAAACGATAGTAGATTTTCTATAATTCTGGGCAAATAATGTATTTAAAAATAAATCATATAATTCTGATTTTTTTATACCCGGAATAGTAGAAATAGTACTTAGAATATGGAAACGTAATGCCTTTTCATTAAAAAGTTTTGAATTAACAGGTTCTGGAGTTCCAAGGATATAATGATCATATAATTCTTCAGAATTCATACCTGATTCTGGTATAATTATTGCTTCTCCAAAAGTATCATATTTTGGTCTTCCTGCTCTACCACAAAATTGTTTATAATCCAAAATACTAATAGGAATATTTGCTCCAATATCGTAATCATATCGTAAAATACTTGACAACACTACTCTACGTGCTGGTAGATTTACGCCTGCTGCTAAGGTTGGAGTTGCTACTAGTAATTTAATTACTCCTTGTCTAAATGAATCTTCAATTATTTCTCTTATGGGTTGACTTAATCCAGCATGATGAAAACCTACGCCTTTTGACACCATCTCGATAAGATTTTTAGTAATATCAGTATCGTCTGAAATTTTTGACAATTGTAATGATGATTTTTTAGCTTTTTCTTTCTGATCTTTATCTAATAACCTAAAAACACCCTGAATAGACTTTGCAGCAAGTGATGCTGCACGCTTACGAGTTTCAGCAAAAATTATAGCTTGACCTCCACTTTCCAAAGAATCTATTGCAACGGAAACAGGAGTAGATTGAAAATTATAATAAGTATTTATTTTAATTTTGGTATTATTATTCATACGAACTATACCATCATCATATACACCTTCAAATAGTTCAGTTGGTCTCCAATTATTTTCAATTAATTTACAATTTAACCATTCAGCTATATCTTTGGAATTAGAAACTGTTGCGCTTAAGGCAAGAATTTGAGCTTCTTGATAAAATCTTTTAATTTTTGTTATCATCATCTCCAGAGTTGGACCACGATCTTTGTCACCCATTAGATGAATTTCATCTATAACAAATAATCCTACATTAGATAATAATTCACTATCATTTCTAATTAGTGCATCCAATTTTTCATTAGTTAAAATTACGATATCTGCATTCAGAAGGTCATTACCTGGAGAATCATAATTTCCCATTGCAAGCTTTACAATAAAACTTTTCTTTCTGTCTCCTCCTTTTTTCTTTTTGGCTAAAGACTTCTTTTCAAAGTCTATATTTTTAGTAACTGTTGCTAAATTTTTATTATTATTATTATTGTTGTTACTAAAATTAATAGAGTTTAATTCTAAAAAATCACGATATTTTTCAGTAGCTAAAGATCTAAGAGGTGTCATGTAGATCACTTTCTCTTTTTTCTCTATTTTTTTTAATGCAGCCATAATAGCTATGAGTGTCTTTCCACTCGCTGTGGGAGATGTTATAAGTAAATTTTCGCCTATTAAAAGTCCATTAGAAATAGCTTGTTCTTGAATGGGATAAAGTGAATCATATCCAATCTCTAAAAGAATTTTTTGTAGGTTTCTGTCTTTTAATGATGATAGTGTCATGATCTTATCAAATCATATAATTTTTGTTTATTATTTGTTATTTTGAATGATCAGGTACTTGTGGTAAAAATTAACTTTAGATTTGGAATTTATTTTCTCTTTTTCTTTAAGATAGGTAAATACAGATTAATTGAAAATCAGATAAAATTGAGTTATTATTAATATATATTATCAAATAAATATTTTAATGAATGCCGGGGTACCCAAGCTAGGTAAGTCAAATGACCTTAAAAGGGGTCAGCCTCGAGATCATGAAATTTAAATT
>JAATVK010000185.1 GCA_014523485.1 Nitrososphaerales archaeon TH5894 | reverse complement strand
GTAAGTCTCTGATTGGTTACATAATGAGTACCTTTATCATATATAGCTGGTGCCATTCCTGTTTTTCTGATTATAAATTCTCTTTTTGCTTCTTCATCTGTTCCATGCTTTGTAAAGATTTCAACCATGTAAAAGGGTGCATTATCAGTATTAGGATTCTTTTGTTGTCTTGTTAATAAATCATTAATTAAGACAGGATCTACTTTTGGTAAATAGGTCTGATATAATGTCTGCAACCCTTGAAAAAACTTTCTGATCTCATTTAAAGCAGGCATATAAATAATACTATTACAAGAGTATATGAGCATTTCTAAAATTTTAATCTCATATTTTTTGTATTTTTAAGAAATAATGAATAATAAAAGGTAAAAAATTCTAACTCAAATAACAAATCTTTCTATGAATTCTACTTGGTCTGGGGAACCTTAATAATAAATGAAAAACAATCTGCTATTCATAAAAAAACATAGGGGTTATACAGTTTTGCATGCACTGGTAGTCTTTGATATGGTTTCCATACTTTAATTTCTGTTTTAATACTAGAAAGCTGGAAGAATTTATTTCTGAATTGTTGTTGTTAATACTTATCTTAAGTTTAAATACTAACTAGTGATCAAGGTCTACAGGGTCTTGATGGAATGACATCGAGAGAAAAATTTATTATCACAATTATAGAAGGAGAATAAAGAAATTAATGGAAACCCCCCCCTGGATTTTTTCGCTAATCAAACAGATTCTCAATTATTATGTCAACTTTGAAATATGGTAGTGAAGTCCCAAATACTGATAGCAAATTAAAAATTTATACCTAATATATGGATCAAAAAGAATTGAGAATTTTCAGTTAATCAACTTACTGGATTTACATGTCTATGTGCTGCAGTTACAGAAGACTTGCATTACATAAATTTATGACCATCAAAGGGGATATTGAAATTCAAAATTGTTATTACATTCAAATACTAACTTGTTAAAGAAAATAACGATCATATATATGGTGTTAAGCATCTCAGACTTATTTAGAAATATATGTAACTTGATTCTATTATTTAATAATAGTAATTGTCTAATTAGATAACACTACATATAGTAGAAATATAATATATGAGAAAAGGAATAATATAGAACTAGTTTTATATTTTAGAAATAAAATTTATTACAGAATTTTTATTCTAATAGTATCGTTTTTAACTCAATGTACTTCATTAAATCAATATATTACTTTTAAAAGATACAATTCCCTGTTAGAATAATTAGAAAAACTACTTTTTCCTTCTGCAGGTAAGAGGCTTATTTCGGCCAGTCCCGTATTTGGCCTTTCCTCTTTACCATAATAGTGTCTCGGGGAACGGGACCGAAACCCGGTACACCATTTGCTGCAGAAGGTAATATATAATTAATTTCTTTCTTTAAAATCTTTACTAGAAATACTTCTTATGTAATCGTTAAGATAATTGAGCATTTCAACAGAAGCTTTGGAGAAATTCTGTTGTTATCAAACTACAAGTTCACTCAGAAAGGTTAGTCTGCCCTTTTTTTTGTTTCAATTAAGTCTTTTTGAATCAGTATAAAGATCATTTGATAAAATGAAATTCCTAGTTTGGCTGCCTCCTGATCAATCTTTCTTATAGCACGTGAAAATGATTTATCGGTTGAATATGATAAAATAAATTCATCTATAATATTTTTAAATTGAGTTTCGTCATAATGGTGGAACACTGTTACAGAGTTGATCCATATACTTTTTAAATGCTTTATAGAAATTTTAGTGACATAATATCTAAAATCCATTGACAAAATTTTAAGAACAATATTGATTACCTCTTCAACCACACCTAGATAAAAAACTTGATAAAACTATTAAAAATAAAGTCAAGGCTCATTTATCAAGGTATGGACCACTATTTTATTGTATATACCATTTTACCTAACTTATTAAAAATAAAAACCTTGGTTATATACAACTGTGTACTCTTTACAATTACATAGTTGTAGTATATACTATATATTATTTATTACATATTTTTACTCATTAATATTGGATTTAGTTTGACCTCTATTCTTCAACATATATTTTAATTGTTTTTAAAAATAATAATTTCTCTTCAAAAAATATAAATTGATAGTGATATGAGCTTGTAGCGTTAAAGATACGAGAAAATATCACCATCATTATGGTACAAAATAAGATAGTAAGAGAAAGTCTCAGAAGACTGAAAGAAAAGGTTAAAGCTATTCGGTGTGATGTATACTGTCGTAGAGCTTATACAGATAATTGTACAACTAAGACTGAGGTTACTCCCTCAAAATAATCATATTTACAAAAATGGGCCGGACGTGATTCGAACACGTGAGCCCCGCCATGTCAAGGCGGTATCCTAACCAGGCTAGACCACCGGCCCCCTGGAAGGATATCTATATTGTTATTTTTATAAGTGTTATTTTTGTAGTACCCATAACACCCGAGAAATCTTTAATGATTTAAAAAAATTTTCTGATAATATTATAGTATGTCTGCGAAGAGAAAAGGATATTTTAATGGGTCAAATAAAAAATAGAGATATTACTCAGCATCTTATTATAAATTTGCTTTGGAAACTAACTTTTACGAATTTCAGTAAAAAAAATTAAAATTTTTATTATACTTTTATTTGCAAGTCAAAAAGGTTTCTATGTCTAAAAATCGTTCTTTAAAACCTTCTTTATTGCGCAAATCTTTAAAAGCTGAATCACTCCCTATTTTTTGTAAAAATAACTGAATTTCCTCATTAGTTACCCCGTGTTTAATATCATGATTTAATCTTCTCTGAACACAAAATATATTGTTATATTTTTTGTTTTGTCTTTTCTCCCATCTAGTAGGATTATCAGATAGCCCTGTTACAAATTTTACAACGGTTTTTTGCATATGTTCAAGATGCCATTCTCTTAACGGAAAAATATTATGTGTTAACACAAATATATATCTCATGATCTCCTATTTAAATTACTCTATTAATGTAGATTTTAAGGATAAAATATTTCCTATTTGAAGATATTTATTCAACAGATAAAGGAATAATTTCTGTTATAATCTACATTTCATTATTATTATTTTGACAGAGATTATAGTTTAATATAATTTACATTATTTGCTCACATGTGTAAGCTTAATATTAAAATTTTAAATAGTTAAGGATTGCGAATAGAAATTAGAGAATTATAGTAAAAATTATTAGAAATACTCAAGAAATTTTAACAGTAAGATTATCTTCAAAAGAGAAAAATAAAATTCATTTGTGATGATATTTAAATAAATAAATAATCAGGTCTATTAAACTGCTGATAAAAATATTCATTAATTTTCATATTTTTACCATTATTTAGAATCAAATTGTTATTGGTTTAAATCTAATATGTTATTGTTAAAATCTTGGAATTAGGTTACTTAGATATGAAATCAATTTACTAGTTTAATATCTTTTATTTTCTACTCCCCATATATATTATTATATCCTTCACTTTAAGTTCTTTTCCGGCAAATTGAATTAACATAACCAAACAATAAATTTAAGGAACCTACAAATATCAAAAATTTGGATTTTATACAGATCATATATAATTTTTGATAATATACCTTATTCATATTATAAAGTTTCAGTAAAATAATAAGACAAGAATACTTTCTATCAGGAGGTCTAATATTAACCATCAATCTAGAAAATTAATTATATTGTATAAAATGAAAGTATTTGACGCAATAAATGAGTGTATATCAGGAGAGATAATCTCAGAAAGTAATTAGAAAATAATAATTAAAATCTTTAAATTTGAAGTAAAAAAATGGAAATTATGTTTTCCCGGATAAATAATTAATCAAATTTAGTTTTTATCGCAGAAGTATGCTTAGAGAATGAGGTAAAAGTTTTATTGGAAATTCAAACTGTCAAATTGTAATGATCATGGATATCTTCCTCCATTATTGTAGGAAGCATTTGTTTTAGTTTCTCAAAATTGAACAAAAATTTACTTCCACTTTCAGTTATGGAATAATATCTTTTTTCACCATTAGTCATTTCCTTAATTAACCCACATTTTAATAAGAATTGTATATACAATTTACATTGATCGTTACTTAGCATAGCTTTATACATAATTTTTGTGCGTGTTTCCATTCTAATGCAAGAAGTTAGTATAGCTGCAATTACCTCATACCTGCTGCGATTTTTCATCTTTATATAATAAAGTTGTTATTTAATATAATGAGTACGATACTATTAAATAGAAGATTATCTTGCATTAAACATAAACAATTTATTTCCTTTT
>JAATVK010000184.1 GCA_014523485.1 Nitrososphaerales archaeon TH5894 | reverse complement strand
TTCAGGGCTATTACAGTAGGAAAGATATTACCTGCTAGATATCCTAACTTTAAGTTAGAAGAACAACATGAAGGAAAAATTGTAGACATAATACATGAAAGAGGAAGAGATGCTCCTTTAGCTAAAGTAGAATTTGATAATAACAATATATCTTATATTCCAGCACCAGAAGGTACTTCTGTAGGTAGTATTATTAAAACAGGTGTTGGTACTCCTGCAACTTCAAAAAATATTTTATCATTAGAATCTATTCCTGACGGGACTTTAATTTGTAATATAGAAAAAAATGCAGGAGATGGAGGAAAATTAATTAAAGCTGCAGGATCATCAGCTATAGTCTTTTCACATTCTTCGGAAGGTGTGACTGTAAAATTACCTTCAGGAAAATTTTTACTTATTAATCAAAAATGCCGTGCTATGGTAGGAGCTATTGCAGGTGCTGGAAGAAAAGAAAAACCCTTTTTGAAAGCTGGAAATAAGTCAATTTATATGAAATCGAGAGGTAAATTATATCCACATGTAAGAGGAATTGCACAAGCAGCTGTATATCATCCACACGGTGGAGGAAGACATCAACATATAGGACGTCAATCATCAGTAGGTAGGACTACGCCCCCAGGAAGAAAGGTAGGAAATATTGCCCCTAGAAAGACTGGAAGAGGTAGACTAAAGGATCGTAGATAGGTAGTAGCAACATCATTTTTTATTTTTATATATATTTTAGGAAACAAATTAAATTTTTTAGAGTTTAAGATTGAAGACCAAGAAAAGAACAGATTCTAATAATAACAACCAACTATATACATAAAATTATTTATCTTATCAATTATCTTATCAATAAACATAATAGGGCTTTCTGAACATGAAGTCTATTTTCAGCTTCTTTCCAAATTACTGATGATTTTCCATCAATCACATCAGAAGTAACTTCCTGGTCTCGTTTTGCAGGAAGACAATGCATAAATATTGCATCATCTTTTGCATATTTCATAAGTTCAGAATTAACTTGGTATTTAGGTATAAATATATTCTCACGAATTATTTTTTCATCATCTTTCCCTAAAGAGACAAATGTATCAGTTACTACTATATCTGCGTCTTGTACTGCACTAATAGGCTCATTTGTTACTATAATTCTAGAACCAGTTTTTACTGCTTCTCTTTTCGATATTTTGACTATCCATTCTGGCGGTTCATATCCGGAAGGGCAGGCTGCAGTAATATTTATTCCTGTTTTAGCACAACCAATTAAAAGATCATTACATACATTAAATCCATCTCCTATCCAAGCAAGATTTAATCCATTAAAATTTTTTTTGTATTCCCGAATTGTTAAAAGATCAGCCAAGATTTGACAAGGATGAAAGAGATCTGATAATCCATTAATAACAGGTATAGATGAGTATTTAGATAATTTTTCTAAATCTCGATGATCATAAACTCTAGCCATTACACAATCCAAATATAATGATAATGTCCTCGCTGTATCTTCTATTGATTCTCCTTTTGATAATTGCAAATCATTTGTTCCTAAAAATATAGCATGACCGCCGAGTTGAAACATTCCTGTTTCAAAACTAACTCTAGTACGTGTAGACGGTTTTTGAAAAACCATTCCTAATGTTCGACCTTCAAGTAATTTTCTAGATGATTTTGTGTTTATTTTATTTTTAAGATTAGTTGCAAAATCCAGTATCGAAATAATTTCGTTTAGGTCCAAGTCTTGTAAGCTAAGAATATGTTTATTCTTTAAGGAGTTCATCTAAATCATCGTCTGAAAGATACTTAACTTCATTTTTGTTGTCTTTATTGTTGTTTTTCTTTGATATTTTGCTCTTGTTTATAGTATTGTCTTGGTTCTTGTCTGAATTTGGTTTGTCTTGATTATCTTGTTTATTTTTTTGATCATCTGTAGATGAAACTTTATCGCTATTTATTTGGGATTTCCGTTTACTAAATAATGAAGAAAAGAAACCTTTTTTCTTTTTATCTTTGTTTTCTGATATTTCTTTGGTAATAAAATGTTTCTCACTATCATTATTATTATTAGATGGATTTTTTTCAGTCATCTTTTCAGATTTACCAAATTGTGAATCATTTTCTAAATTAATAATATTATTATTTCTTAGGTCATCAACTTTTTTCTCTTCTTCTTTTACTTCAACTTTAGATATTGAAATATCATTATTATTTATATTATTAATAATAGGTTCTAAATTGGAGAAAGAAGAAGAAGAAGAAGAAGAAGAAGGTTTATTTTGATATAATTCTTCAATATTATTAATAGGTTCGTTAGTAACGATATTTTTGGATTTAATATCTGGTAACTTTTCATTATTTCGACTTTTATTTATTATATTATAACTATAGTTATTTTTAATTTCTTCTGAAATTTGAGAACCAAACAATGATTCTATGAAAGTATTAAGATCAAATGGAATTATATCATCATAGTTTTGACCTATTCCAAGATAAATAATAGGTTTAGAAGTGAGATATGTAATTGAAATGATAGCGCCTCCCTTTGCATCCGCATCTGTTTTTGTTAAAATTGACGCATCAAATTTAGTATAGGCAAAGAATTCTTTTGCTTGATATATTGCATCATTTCCTGCCAAAGAATCTCCTATGAAAATTTTTAAGTCTGGTTTAACAACCTGAACAATTTTACTAATTTCATCCATAAGATTTTTTGCAGTTTGCATTCTTCCAGCAGTATCAATTAAAATTGCATCTACTCTGTGCTTTTTTCCATATTCAACTGCATCTCTTGCAACCGCAGATGGATCCGCTCCATATCTTTGATGAATCATTTTCAGTGATAATCGATTAGCATGTTCACCCAGTTGTTCTATAGCACCTGCTCTGTGAGTATCACTTGCTGCTAATACAACAGACAACCCATTTTTATGTAGAAGATTAGCAACTTTGGCTACAGTAGTGGTTTTTCCAGTTCCATTAATTCCTAGAAAAACTACTACAAATGGGCCCTCTTTATTTTCTTTTTTGGAATTAATTTCCTTAACTAAGTCCAGAGTCCCGGATTTAGTAAGAATTTCATAAATAGATTTTTGGACATGGAATTGAATTAATTCTTCTGGTGTTTTATCTTTTTCAACAGAGAGACCCAATAATTTATTTTTCAAACTAGCGGAGATATCATCTATAACCCCTTGGGCTACATCACTTTCTAACAATGCAATTTCAAGATCGAATAGAGTATTTTCAAGGTCTTTTTCAGAAATTTCTTTTTTACTGATATCAGAAATAATATTTGAAAAAGCTTTTTTTAATTTATCAAACATATCTACTCATCATACACAAAAAATAATTTAAATCGCAATATGTATTATGTTTTATTTTTTGCATTTATCAATATATTATGAAGTTTGTTGTAACATAGAATTAACTTGGTGTTGGATCTGTTCAAGTTGAGAAGTTATTTGTTTTTTCTGTTCTCTTAATTGAGTTAAGCCAATCTCAAATTCCTTGATTCTTGACTCTATATAGTGTAGAGTATCTTCATGTGTTTTTTCTATTGTAACTCCTGCACCAATACTAACCAATAATTTATCAATTGAAGTAATATTTGTTTTCAAGTATACTCCCACTCCAATTGGCATTAATGCTTCATTCTCTTTATCTAGAGGAATATTTTGGAGAGCATATGAGGCAAGACGAGCTTCTTCAATTAATTTTGTAACTGTAGCTTCTCTTTCTAATACTTCATTAAGATAAAGTTCTAGTGTTCTGGAATGCTGAACAAGCTCATTGACTCTTTGTTCAATTGC
>JAATVK010000183.1 GCA_014523485.1 Nitrososphaerales archaeon TH5894 | reverse complement strand
TGATTTTAAACGTAGAGTATTAGATCTTAACGGCAAACCTCGAGCTCTTATAAATATCTATATAAATGGAAAAAATATGCGCTTTAACAAAGATGGAATGACAACATCACTTAAAGATGGTGATTCAATCTATATATTGCCTGCAGTTGCTGGAGGAGCAAATGAAACAAAAATTGAACATATAGAACTTAGTAGTCAAGATCTCCAACGTTATTCTAGACAAATAATGTTAGAAGAAATAGGATTTATTGGGATGGAAAAACTTAGAAACTCTAAAGTTTGTGTTGTTGGAGTCGGTGGAATTGGAAATCCAGTTGTAACTCAATTAACTGCTATGGGCGTTGGAAAGATCCGCATTGTAGATAGAGATGTAGTTGAAATATCTAATTTACATCGTCAACATTTGTATACTGAACAAGATATTGGAAAAGTCAAAGTTGAAGCAGCAAAAGAACATTTGAAAAGGAGGAATACTGATGTAGAAATTGAAGCGCTTCCTATTTCAATTACCAATTACACTGCAGAAAATATAATAAAAGAATTTGATGTTGTTATAGATGCACTTGATAGTATTGATGCAAGATATGCTTTAAATGATGCCTGCATTAAGCAACATATTCCACTCATTTATGCAGGTGCATTAGGAATGCTTGGTTCAGTATGCACAATTCTTCCAAATCAATCTGCATGTCTTCGTTGTATATTTCCTGCGTTATCTGAGGATGATATGCCGACATGTAGTACAGAAGGTGTTCATCCTTCTATTTTGTATTTAGTTGGTGGTATCCAAGTATCTGAAGCGATAAAAATATTGTTGGGACAAAAACCTTCATTGATAAATACTTTATTGTACATTGATTTAAATGAGCTATCATTTGAACGCATTAAAATGTTAAGACATGATGAATGCTCAGCATGTGGAAAAGAAAAAATAATAAAAGAAATACAGCAAGAAAAAGAACAAGATCTTATTATTGAAGAACTATGTGGTAGAGATCGAGGCAAAAGAACTTATACTGTGACACCCTCAAAAATAACTTCTATAGTTAATTTAAATAAAGTAATAAACAATGCAGAATTATTAGGATATAATATAAAATCGAGAGGGTCTTTAGGAATAACTGTAACTACTAATAATAGTAATCCATCACAACAACTATCTATAAGTTTTATGACTAGTGGCACAGCAACTATAGTGGGAGCAAAAGACGAGAATGCTGCTCTTGCTATTTATAACGAATTTTTAAATTTTAAAATTAGTAATAAAAAATAAATTATTCTAAAAATAAATAAATTATTTTTAGAATACTACTTTAACAGCCTCTTTTACTTCTTTCGATAGTTCTCTATAGCCGTTTTTATCTATTATAACAACATTTATTCCATCTCCTGTACCAGCATTTCTTCTAATTGCTGCTGCTATTGCCTGCAAAGCTACCATATATGCTTCATCTACACTCATATTTTCTTTAAATTCACTTTCTAAATAACCATAAGCTACAGGAGATCCGCTACCTGTAGAAATAAATTTTTCTTCAGTTAATGATCCAAATAAATCAATATTATAAACCTGACCAGTACCCTTGCCTTCGTATCCTGCCATGATAATCTGAACATAATATGGAAAATATCTTTGATTAAACAAAATATTTGAACATAATCTGGCAGCTGATTTAACGGGAATGATTCTTTTGTTATTTATTCTATATAGGTTGGCATTATATCGCATTGTATCTACAAGATTCTGAGCATCAGCTACTCCTCCTGCAATAGTCATTCCTAAATGTTTATCAACATTTTGAATTTTCATTACATGCTTATCAGCTATAAACATACCCGCACTAGCACGGGTATCAGCAGCTAATACAACACCATCAGAACATGAAAGAGCACAAGTAGTTGTTCCTTTTTTAATTTGATTTGCTATATACTCAGAATATCTATTATCTTGTACGTGCATCTTAATCAAAGTTAATCAGTTCAATACTACATAAGTATTTTTTCATTCTTTAGGATGTTATATGATTATATTTTACTATTATGCAATATATAACATAATGTCACATACTCTCTTTGAAAAAATTTGGGATAATCATATAGTATATCCTAATTCTAAAAATATTAATGAATCGATAAATCATGATTCATACTTACTTTATATAGATCGCCACTTGATCCATGAAGTTACTTCACCACAAGCATTTGATGGTCTAAAAACAAATCATAGAAAAGTTAGAAGACCGGATTTGACTTTTGCTACTACGGACCATAATGTTCCTACTACAAACAGAAGTCTGCCAATAGTTGATCAAATCTCTGCTATACAGATTAATACATTAGTAGAAAACTGTAAAGAATTTGGTATACGTTTATTTGATTTGGATAGTCCTAATCAAGGTATTGTACATGTTATAGGTCCAGAACTAGGAATAACTCTTCCAGGTGCTACTATAGTTTGTGGAGATAGTCATACTTCTACACATGGAGCTTTTGGAGCCTTTGCTTTCGGAATTGGTACTAGTGAAGTAGAACATGTACTTGCAACTCAATGTCTTTGGCTAACTAAACCAAAAACCATGGAAGTAAATTTTTTTGGTAAACCAAAAAATTCACTAGCAGTGTCAGCTAAGGATATTATATTAGCACTAATTCGTAAAATAGGTATAGGTGGAGGTATTGGAACAGTAGTCGAGTACCGCGGTGATATTATAAAGAAATTTTCAATGGAAAAAAGGA
>JAATVK010000182.1 GCA_014523485.1 Nitrososphaerales archaeon TH5894 | reverse complement strand
CTTAGAGATGGAATATTTACATGATAATGGATTCAAAGTCATAACTATTGATGATCTTGGGTATGATAAATCCCAAGAACGATTTTATATAAAGAATGTTAATACTTTGGTAGGATCAGAAGGATATTCCCAAGTCCAGGATACAAGCCCAACATGGACAGAAACCATCAGGACACAACAAACTGTGCCAGATGGACCAGAAGGATATTCCCAAGTCCAGGATACAAGCCCGACATGGTACAAGCCAAAGGAAATCCAATCATTGGATATAGTAGAATAATAAAAGATAGATGGTGCTGCAATTTCTATATCATTGGTATGTAAAAACCAAATCAAAGAGATTAGCATTACCACAATATGGATGATGTTATTAATAGAAGAATAAAAAAAGATATGCTATGTCTGTCTAAATTTTTATGGCGATTATAATAATGTGAAATAAGCTTATCAATGTTTTATATTAATTGTATAATAAAAAATTTTTAAAAACTCGGATTATAGTTTAGTATGTATTCTCTTAATGTGCTAAGACGATTGATTAGTACGAGAAATAGTTTTTACAATCTTGTATATTAATACTCTATCATTAATGTATGTCTATGACACTATCATGATATTCAAAAATCTACTAGAACATTATAAATTAATTTCTAATATATTAATAGTACTTAATTGAATTAGGATTTTTGTTATCTATAAAAGTGACCAAATTAATATTAAATACTTTTGAGAACGAATGATGAGAGAAATAATCCCAAATGTACTTAAAATTTAAACTTAATTTACGGCCTATTTATTTTGTTACCTTATTTGTCGGTTATTATTTTTTGTTCTTTAATCAGACAAATGTTTTGGCTGAAAATGGCCAACAAAATCCTTTTAGTGCGATTGCTGACTATAATATTGTAGCAGTAGGCGATTTTAGTTGTAATGAAGATGCAAAAAAAACTGTTTTAAATATGATAAATATAGATCCTGAACTATTATTGGGTTTAGGAGATTATTCTTATGAAACAAGTGCGAAATGTTGGAAGGACATTGTGGGAGGAATAGATTCTCAAAAAATAAAAATTTCTTTTGGCAACCATGAATTTGAAGACGAGTCATTATTAAAGCAATATATGGATTATACTAATCTTGATAACCAATATTATTCCTTTGATCGTAATAATGTACATTTTATCTCTATGGCTACAGAAGTACCATATGAACAAGGATCGGAACAATTTGAATTTGTTAAACATGATTTAATGAAGACAAAAACAAATTCTTCAATAGATTGGATAATTGTTTATTACCACCAACCGATGTATACTTCAAAGACTATTCATGAAGGTTTGGAATCCTTGAGGGATCTGTATCATAGTCTTTTCCATGAATATGGTGTAGATTTAGTATTACAAGGACACGTCCATAATTATCAGAGAACCTATCCTTTAATCTATAACAGTGAGAATCCTTCTAATCCTACAATAACACAAAGTGCAATATTAGATTTTAGGAATAATGAAGAAAATATTGTTTATGAAGAGGATGAAGGTCCAGTTTTTGCAATAGTTGGTACTGGTGGACGAGAATTACATGGATTAGATGACCAAGCTTATTTCACTGCAACCCAATTAGAAGAACATGGATTTTTGGAAGTAAAAACAATAAACAACGGAAAAAGTCTTGTTGGACAATTTTATTCTAATAATGGTAACATAATTAAAGACAAATTTATTATCGAAAAATCAACATCAACAGTTAATAGAACTTTGGATGACGATGTCTCAACTAATAATCTTGTAATATGTGACAAATTAATATCATTTGGTCACTCATTGTTGAATGAATGGGAACAAGGACATTTAACAGGTGAACAGGCTCTACTATTAGGAGAACACGCAAAAATATTAATGACTGAATCAAGGTGTATTAATTAGATAGAAGTATCTATTTATTTTTCATGACTTCGATTGGATTAGACATTTAAACAATCTGAAACTTCAACATATAACTTTATTTTTAATTTAAATAATTAAGGATATTTTTGGAATTTCTGATCTTGAGATTATTATTGATGCCATAATCAAATAATGATAAAGTATCAGATCAATAATATGTTATTTTACATACATATATAGATACATAGTTCAAAAGTGGGAGGACAATTTGATTTACATGGAGAATTAATGACAGGTAAATCTGTAATTGGTTCATTTTCATCTAATTCTCCATCTTGTTGTACTGCCATTGCTTGATTAATATTGGCTAAATAAATTCTATTTGATATGTAATTGTTATTGTTTTCTCCAGTACTGATGGATTGTTCATGAGGTAAAGTGATTGCATAAATGAGTGTTATCACAATAGGAATTATAATAGCTGAGTGATTCATACTATTTCAATAATATATATAATATTATATAAGTAAAATTTTCATGCAAAATTAGAATAACTTTTTAACATATAATATTCAAAACTACAATAAAATCAATTCTTTGGTTAATCAAGGTGTATAAATGGTTATAAAAATATATGAATTTTTGTTATTATTATAATAAAAAATCTCTTATTATAGAGAAATGATATATGTAATGATATATGATTGATTTCATTAATACATTTTTAATTCTGCTATTTATTATTATTCAAGTATCTATCTTTTTTAGCTGGATTTACTTTCTTATTTACACTATCAAGTCATTACGAGAAGTGCCAAAACTTTCAGTTTTTACATCTTGTAGGAATATTGTTTTTCCCAAAGTAAGTATCATACTTCCAGCAAGAAATGAAGAGCAAGACATAGAAAAATGTCTTGATAGTTTACTTAACCAAGACTATTCCAGCTATGAAATAGTTGCTATTAACGATTCTTCATCAGATAGAACAAAAGAAATAATCCAAAAGTATAGCACAATGAACACCAAGGTAATTTTTATTAATGCAGAAAAAAAGCCAGAAGGTTGGACCGGAAAGAATTGGGCTTGTTATCAAGGATACATTAAATCAGCTGGTCAACTTTTCCTTTTTACTGATGCAGACACTACTCATTCTTCCTCAGCTATCTCTTTAGCCGTAAATCATTTACTATCTAAAGAACTCGATGCACTAACTGCAATACCTAAAATATTAGCAAATGATTTTTGGACAAAGATTACCCTACCTATACTTTGGACTCTTTCAGTATCTAGATACTCGGCATTGAAAGCAAATGATCCCAAAACTAAAGTAGGATATTTTTTTGGAAGTTTCTTTATAATAACAAAGAAAGCATATGAAGCGGTTGGAAGCCATAAGGCAGTAAAAGAAGAAATTGTAGAGGATGGGGCATTAGGCAAAAAAGTCAAAGAACAAGGCTTTAAACTTAGAGTCGTTAACGGTGAGGATCATATACATGCGGTGTGGACAAGAAATTCTTCTACACTGTGGCATGGACTACGTAGGCTCATGATTCCTCTCTATAAAAGAGAGAAAATAAAAGCATTTATGATGGTGGTTGCAACATTTTTTTTACTGATATATTCTTTAATTGTATTACCAGTTTTTTTAATTACCAATGTATTAGATGAAAAAGATGTAACTATGACTATAAGTAACTCTGCATTAGATCTAATTCTATTATTTTTAACTGTTATGTCAATTCTATTATTAATAATAACTAATGTTTTACAGTTAAAGTATACCGTATTTCAAAATTCTTTATATTCATTATCTTTTCCACTAGCTGGTTCATTTGTATTTATCGCATTTCTTTCATCAATTATAAGTTCAGGAAAGAAAGATGTTATAAAATGGCGGGGTAGACGATACTCCATTTACAAAAATAAAATATAAAAACGATACATATCTTGTCATTCGTTTTTGTAATCAAGATTACTTTGATTTTTAGTATATAATTCTGTATTGATCAATATATAAAAGATAATAATAACGATTAAACACTTTTAATTTATAGCTATAATTCTTCAAAATAAAAATAAAAAATTAGGGTTTAATTCTAGTTTTCTGCAACTCTGCATAATCTTTGAGCAAAAAAACTTCTCCTCCATTAAATCCTTCAACATCGTTTTTTGACACTTTATATTCATAGCGACCATCATGTATTGTAACAGTATCATGTTCTACACAAATGACATTTCCAACATCTTGATTATCTTTTGAACGTACAGGTTTGAGTACTATTTTATCCCAATTGTATACTGCTGGTTCACTCGACAAGTCAATATATAATACGTGAAAGAATTATTTAAATTGTATTTCACCTAGTTAATTAATAATATTATCTTTCCTGCTCCAGTGTTAAGGTTTTATGATTTGGTCAGTAATCTAGACATATTTTAGAAAATAATTTCGATTTTAGGAAACAATTTCTATATTACAAACCTAAAGGTGAAAGATTTTTAAGAATGTTTAGAATTCTCTACTATTCATCATATCCTTCCTGTTCTTCATTATTTCTGCATCATTCTTTGCCCATCAAATTGACCGTGAACCATTCCACTCATTTCGTTGACCTTGGTTAAACCCTCGTATCTCCACCTGGAGTGATATCGGTGGTGGTTCCATCTTCTTGTGCTTTGATATAATTTCAAAGGTTTTTGGAATTCCTACAATTAGAGCAAAGCAAGAATTGATGTAATTACTAGTGAATATATTTTTGAATCCCTATTATTTGAGTTAAATATAAATCTATATTGATTGAAAAATGGGCAAGGGCATAATTAAGTTATTTATTTCATTATGGATACTATTACAAGAGTATACTTATTTTATTTGTGTATATTTAATATATAATATCAAATGAGTATATAATCATAAAATATGAAAATATTATAGAATAATTTTATTAAATTTATAGGTTAAAATAACGAGATTTACTAATCACAATGATGATATACAAAAATCCTGTTATAATAATTTCTTTTATACTTGTATTGTTATTTTCCTTGGGTTTCAGTATACAATCAGTTTATGGACATACTGAAATTAAAGTAGGGAACTATACGATAGAAGCAGGATGGTCAAATGAACCACCTCTAATAAATAATTTAAATGATGTGGTGATATTTATATTTGAAAATGATTCTCCCGTTAGAAATGCTCTGAAGGATCTCTCCATAAATATTAATTATGGTGGTATCAACAAGAAATTAAATTTTGTTCCATCTGAAGAGAGTGTTGGTCAGTATTTGGCAGATATAATTCCATCAAAGTTAGGGACTTATTCTATTAATTTAAAAGGATTAATAGGAACACAGAACATAAACAACGACATTCAAATTGAAGATGTCGAAGATGTAAAAAAATTCACTTTCCCTATAGTTTCTGAAGGTTCTAGTAGCTTGGAAAATATTGGAAAACAAATTACCCCAATAATGAATGATTTGTCTAATCAAATAGAGGAAACAAAAGAACAAGTCAATTCAACAAAAGAACTAATACAAAAAATGAATAATGAGAATAATTCGATAAAATCAGAGATAGAAAGAACTAATCTTTTAAGTTATATTGCTACAGCATTGAGTATTTCTGCTATAATACTAATAGCAAGTAGAGTGAAAGTAAAAAAAATTAGGGAGTAGATTTCTGACTTTTTTAAAAGTACATTTTCAGCAACGGAAATTCTGCATACGAGCATTCAGAATTTAAGAGAGTGATAAGCAAAGCAGTATTTTTAGGAATATCACATGAACGGATAACTGGATGTTCCTAAGCTAAAGTTAGGAACCAAACTGGACCATTTTGATTTTCACTACAATATTTTCCAGTATCATCGTATGAGGGATTTTTATCCCAAGAAATAGAATATGTCCATTGCCACCATTTCTCAGTCCAGTCTGAATATGTTAGATTGAAAGGGCTAGTACCAGGCTCAAAAACTAATGTAGAAATATCAAAATTAGTATTATTTGTTTTAGTAGTTTGATTAGAGAAGTCTTCACTAAATGAAATAACATTATTCAAATTTACAAGAATTAATACTATCATAAATGAGATTAGAATTAAGATAAATTTTATCATCTTCCTAATTTTTATTTCAAGATATATTAAGAACTTTTCTTTTCTTGATGCTAAAAACATAATTTTAAAAAAAATATTTTCTATGCCTACCTTTTTCTATTAATTGCTTGTTACTATAGGTGGCTACCTTGTGTTTGGTAATGAGATAGATAAGCAACAAAATAGTATTATGATATGTGATAATATTATCTTTGAAAAGAAATTTGATAATGAAATTAAGGTAAAAAAAATCAAACTAGGCAAAGGATAGAAATTAGTATTCTATTTATTATTTAATATAGAATTATCTTTTATTTCCATTCCCATACTTTATAGATAATGTTTCCATCGTTATCTACCAATGCTTCATGAACTCCTACTAAATTATTCAAGAATGATAATTTTCCAGTAGTCGAAGAACTATAGAAATTAGAACCACAAATTACTTTTGAAGAATCTCTAAGTTTACTAATACCTTGTGCTTTGACAGTAGCCATTTCATTACTGCCTTTAACAGTTACAATATCCTTGCCTTGTATAAAAAAAACACCACTTGTTGTGGTCGAAATACTTGTAAACGTTCCTATCTCAACAACTTCAATTTCTCTCATTTTTCCTTCTACAAAATATGAACTTTCTATTTCGACTCGTTCTAAATCTAATACTCTTTTAGATGTAATTCTTCCTTTTGCTTCATAAAATAAATCTCCTAACATGTTAATAATATGTAAGAAATTAATTATATAAAAAGAAAATTAATATAAAATACAATCCAGAGAAAGGAGAATTGTTAAATAGATAGTATTATAAAAGTTAGGACAAATATTTGTGATAATAAGATAGTTTAGATTTTATTACAATATATAAAAATAGCAATCTTCTTATCATAGTATTTGCTAACAGTGTGATGAGATTTATGACAACAAAAATATCAATTTTATTGCTATTGTATTAGCAGTATCAACTTTAGTGATTAGCTTTTCGATATCTAATGCAAATGCTCAAACAGAAAACACCGATTCCGAATATTCTATAGATATCTCAAGGGATGCGACTAGTGGCTTAATTATTACAGATGGTGCTAGTTATGTTAATGGTTTTGATACTACCTATACTATTAAAGGAACCAAATTTGATTATGATAAAGCAAGAGATTTAGTAGTATCTGCTATAGCTGATGACTTTACTAATTCCTCGACAAGTGGTTATGTGAAAGTGGAAGATACCAGTTCTTCAAGTTCTAATGCAACGGGACTAGCAAACCCCTTTGCAAGCAAGGAACAAATTAACGAAAGGATAAAATCCGTCCTTAACAGTGCTATAGATGATATATTTTCAGAATCTGGAGTCACTTTCACTATTGGTCCGGAGATGAATGTAATAAAATGTACATTCGGTGACACTCTAGACAGCTTTGAATGCTCCAAACCAAAGTTGGAGGGTTTAAGCTTTTTTAATAAATCCAATCATGGAGCCAATAAACTAACTGCTTAATTTTATTTTTTATATCAAGTCTTTTATCAAAATGTTTATAGTATCACTTTTTTTACACTTGCTATATTCTTCAAAGACTAGATCATACTGCCTATCATATTCGTCGTTGAACCCGAGAAAACTACGCGCCTGTTGGGTTGCTAACATTCATAGTTTCGTTTGAAAAACCAGGATTGTTGCTTATATTATCAGGTGTATTGAATGTTTGATCACCATCGATACTCTTTGAGAAAATGACGTCATTATTATCTGAAATATCAACAATTCATTAAGTTTTTGAATTATGTTTTTTTGATTATTAGTTTGCTCTAAAATCCTTTCTGGTTCTGATATCAGACATCTATTAAGTGTCTAATAATCTCTACTATCAAATATATGTATATAGAGACGAAATTTGGATTTATCACACACCAAATTAAAGTAATGAGAAAATAATAATATAGAAGATTTTTACCATAATATTTTCTAAAAATAAAACTTGAAAATATAAGTATAATGAAGATAGAGAATTTAATATGGAAAGAAAAGAAAAGGAAAAAAATAATGAAATATCAATATTTCATGAAAAAGATGTAATAGAAAATTTAAAAAAATATTATAATATCGATGACCATTTTGAGTTACTAAAATTTATTAAAAAAAATGTTACAAATACTAATCATTAATCTTTAATGAATATGATAAACTAAATTAGATGTATTTTTCCTGAAATATAAATTAATTATAACAAGGAAGTAGAAGCTATTGACTAAACAAGAAAATACTAAATTTCTCTAATAGAAATAAAAAAGATAGACTGACCATTGATTATTCTTAAATCAAAAAAAGAATATATACAAAAGCTTTATCTCAAGACATGAAAATAATATTATCTACACCATTATTCTACACTAAATTGAAGATGTTTACTATACGTATTATAGTGACAATATTAGATTTATTTTTTTAGGTCACGAAAAATAATATAAAGTAATAGAGATAAAGATTGTAAAATAATGATAGTAATAAAGAAGAAAATATATAAGTTTACCTTTCAATTATTAATATTATATATTTTTAAAAGTTATTTGAGTTTATTTTAGATAACGGAAAAGAAATAAAAAAAGGAGGAATTTAAGGTTTATTCCAATGGTGGATTGTCAAAGAATATAGCATGTGTTATAAGTGAATTGGTAGGAACTGGAAATTGTACTATGGTAATAGTTGGTCAGATTGTCCCCTGGCTGCGATGATGAATAACTATTCGTCCTTTGACTTTCCAACCAAATTAATCAGTCAAGGAATTGATGTCTCATTTCAATAAATTGAGGATCAAACCTGGATTTATCAAATCCTCCACCTACTACAAAATCAGAATTGTCAATCTAGATATTCAATCTTAAAGGAATTATGGAAGAGATGGCCTTACTTTATTTATCCTTTGAATAATGTGCTCATTGCTTTTGACAAAATCTTCAAGGATACTAGTGCATTCTTTCACATCTATACTAGACATCATATTAGCGGTAACCCAATGAGCAAAATCATCTATCGTTCGCATGTATAATGCTGATTTTTCTCCTGCAGACGCTAATTTCTCGAATTGGTCTGGAGTTGTTTCATCTTTCTTTTCATTCATATTAATCTAATAAATTCATAGGAAATTCTTGCTTTTTATTATTTTTGTTCTGAACAATCTCAATTAACTAAACATTGTATATCTTATCTCATTGACAAGTAGTTCTAAAATATCGATATAAAAATTATCTGGAATCAGGTGCTAAAATGATGATGAAAATATATTTAGAGAGAGAAATTTTCTTTGATAGTCAAGTGATGACTCTACTTGAATTTCTGTCCAGACTTTGTCCCAATGATACGACGGCAAAAGAAATTAGAGTTAAAAGTCGTATACAGAGGACGACTATTCTTTCTAACGATCTATTTTTTTGTAAAGGTGATTACCAAATTGAATAAGAATGGTCATACATTATATGAAGAGATTCAGGTAACATTAAGGTTAAAGAAGAGCATCGCTTTTGTAGGTCGATTAATTGCTTACCAACAAAACAAAACATTTGATGATTTTGTTAGTGAAGAATTTAGACAAGTTATTTTAGCGATTGGTCCAGATCACTTAAACGATAACCAACCCTTGAAAGAATATGCTAAACACTTACTGCTAGAAAGCGAGGAAGAGGTTTAACTACTTAGGTAAGATTGACATCATGATAATATAATAGTAATCGACTTTTGATACATTTTGGTACAAAGAAGAATTAACCCATAAATTGAAAGCCAGCTATGACCTAATGAATTTGAGTTATTCTTTCCTTTCTAGGACTTCCAAATGGAATAGTATACACAACCTTAGTATATTTAATATTGGACACGATTTCAGTGTTCAATTACAAATTTAAAAGATAAACAAATTATGCTATTCGAAATTAGATACAAAAGGAAGATCAAATAAAATGAATTATAATGTTGGAAAAATAAAGTGGAACTATTTCGCTAAATCTTGTAGTTTTTTCCCAATATTTGTAGCCACTTCTTTTCCAACCTCTGTAGTAATATTCGATCCTATACCCTTTGCTTCTTTGCTAATGTTGGATACAATATCACTAACATTTTGTTGTATTGCTTCGCCTGTTTGATTTGTTCTTTCTTCAGATTGTGCGAATGCAGAAACATTAGAGAATGTTGAGATTGAAAGTATTGTTGAAATAATAACTATCGTAGTTGCTGTTGCTGCTGGCAATACCTTAACTAAATTATTGTACATCAAGTTTTTTTTATTCTAGTTATATAAAAATATTTATTGTATTATTGCTTACTACCAGGAAAAAATTAGAAAACTAATAGGTTATTATCTAAAAATTAAATAGATACAATCAAGATTTATTATTTTATAATATCAAGTTTATTGTATTATACAAGTCCTGATAGATTAATAGAACTTGTACAATTGTCTCGTCGGAAGTAATACCGATAGAGTTTCTAAAATAATTATATTATTAGGGACTTGTTATTTTAGAATTGTTTTTGAAAGTAAAGATAAATAAAATTTTCGATTTCAAGTTCAGAGGGTAATGGAACTTTGCTAATACCTATTCCTATTTCATTACTCTATATTAGAAGAAACTTATTTTAATATAAGACTAAAAAGATTAGTATTTAGAAATTACTATTTCTAAATTTCTGTTTTATATCTTAGATCAGGTCAATAATATTTAGGTATTACCTCTAGATTATATTTTGCTCCTGGTTCATAAAGACCTATTAGGAGAGGTATATTGTCAAGGTGGATTGCTCCACTAAAGGATATAGTATGTTTTCCAGGGTTTAAATGTTCTAATAAAATCTAGAAACCATCATATACTCCGTTTCCATCACCTACTGGTGTATCAAATACATTATGTTGAACTGCAGTAAATTCAAATCCACCAGCAGAAGAATCTAGTCTGTATTGGTCTAGATTTTGGACTCATATATTAGAATAGAATAGTTGTAGGTAAATCTAATTCCTTAACTTAATACAGTTTGTAATAGTTTGTAATAGAGCGTTACAAATTACCTAGTTACTTTATTAAATTAAATTAATTGTATGTCTTCTAACAAAAAAGGATTTTATAATAGATAATAGATATTTATAGAAAAAAGAGAAATTGATATCGCTGTATTTTTTTCTATGTGTCATTTTTACTATAGCTGTAGGAAATTTAGTTATAATTTTTGCAGAGCCTGACAGTAAAATAATATATTCTAACTGGGTTCTTATTATAAATTCTTTGGTTGCTGCAGGACTAGCATCATATGTTTTTTTAAAAAATAGGGAGAGTATTGATGAGAATAAAGAAAATATTCTTTTAACTATAGGACTTGTATTTTGGTTTATTGCCAATATCATATGGGCATATTACGAAGTAGTATTAGATATTGTATCTCCTGTACCATCCCTTGCAGATTTTTTCTTGTTGTCTGCATATGTCTTTTTGATTTACAGATTAATGATAATAAGAAAAAAACTCAGTTACATTATAGATAAAAAAATTATGTATTTGATGATAGTATTAACTGGGTTATTCTTAACATATATTTTGAATCTAACGTTGGATCTAGCTCAAACATCCAACTTTAGGGGTATGATGCTCTTTATTGTCACTATTGCTTATCCTACTTTAAATTCTATATTGACTGTTCTCGCCATAACAATTCTTCTTGGTATTAAAAAT